>NZ_BKFU01000006.1:0-101029 GCF_008980265.1 Acinetobacter sp. TUM15064
TGAGTATTTTATTTAATGACTGAATTTAAACCGTTTAATTGGATAAAAATATAGAATTATAAATAATGTTTACATAATATGTTTTCTTCTTTTATTTATGTTTTTGATTTTTTATTAATATGTTTTTAATTTATTTTGAAATTTTTATTTACATTTTAAATAGCATACCAAGTTTCAGTCAATAAAAATTAAAACAATGGGATGGGTTGGTTTTTTTTGGCTGTCTGTTATTTTATTATTCTGTTTGGGTTATTTTAATTTTATATGTGGTTTAATGGGTTTTAATTTGTATTGAGTTTAATTTTATGAAGCAGAGAGTGTGAAAATAATATGGGTTAATAGGGAAGGTTAAGTTCATGAAAATAGTAGTAATTAATATAGGATTATGTTTTTTATTTTGCTTGAATAATGCCTATGCAACGTCCGATGAATGGAGTACGCGTTGGAAAGCTTCTACAGTACGTTCTACAGAGAATTTAGTCCAAGCGAATTTAATTGAGCTCATGGACTCAGATTATTATGAAGGTCTTGGAAAAACCACAATTTATAGCACATCGACCAGCTCAATTGGGACCGTAAATTCATCTACCAGTAACGTTAATGTGAATGGTTCTGAGAACAGCGTTGATATTTCTAGTGATGCTGTGAATGAAGCAGCAGTGAATTCAACCACAAATCAAAATAATCCAGCATGCCCTAATTTGAGCACCCAACAGGGGGTCTCATTATGCTGAGTTTTCAAATCAATAGAAGATTAATATCTTCAGCGAGCGTGTTGGTCGCCTTAAGTCAAGTGCTAACAGGTTGTACGGGACTCGCAGTATCTAATAAACAGCCTGTCACTTTAGTACAAGGTCCTCCAATTACAGATATCTTTACCCCTTTTGATATGGCTTTGTCTTGTTTAAAAGGACAATTACGCACCGATGTTAATTTTTCTGTAGGGGCCATTTTAGACCAGACAGGGAAAGACGTGGTCACCAATGGCGGAAGTGGAAAAATGGTGACCCAAGGCGCAGGGGATATGGTGCAATCAGCCCTGTTCCAAGCTGGTGTTAGCCTGTTAAACCGACGTGATCCGCGGATTATTGAAAGTGAAGCAAAGTGGGGGATTCGAGATCCTCGAAATATTCACGCTTCAGATTATTACGTCACAGGGAGTATCAATAGTTTGGATTTTATTCCTGGCGGGGGTTTTGACATGCAAGTCGGTGGTGTTGGGCCTAGCTATAGCCAAACCCGAATAATGGTTGGTCTGGACTTGTCTCTTACCGATACCCGTAGCAGTCGAGTGGTTGCAAACGTCTCTCTGCAAAAGCAAATCGTTTCACAGGATTATGGTCTGAATGCAGGTCGATTTGCTGGACACACTTTACTGAATATTCAAGTCGGCAAAGGTGAGCGTGAGGCAACAAATTTTGCATTACGCCAAATGCTGAATTTGGCAACCTTTGAGCTGTTAAGCCAGGTCATTCCCCCGAGTACATTTGAGAGTTGCAGAGTGGCGATTCCCCCTGAATTTGGCAGTCTCAATTTAACGCGCAGTTCGGTTGCACTGCATAAATATAAAGAAAGTCAGCAAAACAGCACGATTGAAAACCCCAATAAGAGTCTATTGGATGCCCAACCATACAAGGGGGCAGCGCCCAATGAAAAAAATAAATTAACGGATACACCCAGTAAAGATACACGTCCTCCGAAACAAAGAGAGTCTGAGTTGATTCAGGATCCTGATGCAGAACCAGAAATGAGCAAGCAGGATTTAATTAAATATATCAGCAAGAAAAAAGCTATGCCGTCTAAGTCTGTAGAGAAAGACGATGTGAAAACAGAGGAACCTGCACAACTGCTTTGGGATATCAATCCAGCAGTCACTGAAAATTATTGGTCAACAACGAATCGAGATTAACTGAATTGAAAAGATAGGCTCGCTCCTATTATATAAAAAAGAAGTACTTAGCGAGGAGTACTTTAGAGTGTATAAGGAAATAACGATGAATAAGACTATCAAAACAATTGCCTTATCTGTATCTGTAGCTTTCTTATCAAGTGCTGCATTGGCTGGAGGAGGACACCATGTACAGGTGGATACTGGTTTACAAGACACCCTAGCACTTTTAGCTCAAAATGCTGAAAATGGAAGTGCGTTAAATTTAGCTATTAATACCAATAGCATAGACGCAACGGTGAATACGGCGGGTGGAATCAATGACGTGGGCACAATTGAAACCTCAGCAATTGGTGCTGTAAATACGGGTGAGATCACCCTTGAACAAGGTAGTGTGTATCAAGTGAGTTCTGGTGCATTTAGTGGTGATCTGGAGGCCTCCATGAGTGCTTGGAAAAACATGGATGGTCATCATTATCAACAATTAGACTCAGGTGTTGAAGCTTCTGTGGCAGCAGGTGTGGATACTGAATATTATCAAGAGCTGAATAGCACATTGAGCAATTACGCTGCTGCAAATTTAGCCTTTAATTCAGGTTCTGTTGATGCTTCAGTCAATACCAAAGGCTTCAAAAACACTGTTGAAAGTATCAAAACCTCAGCGATTGGTGCTGCCAATACTGGCAGTATTACGGTCACTGTAAAGTAAGCTCATTCCACGACTTAAATAAAAAATCCAACTATCATCAGATAGTTGGATTTTTTTAATTTTGATGAAGGTCATCTGATGTTATGCAATGCATTTACAAGATGACATCTTCAATTTTAAGCTTAGTAATCAAAGCTAAAGTGTTCAGTTGCCAAGGAAGTCATGGTTTTTGAAGGATTGACCATTGCTTCAGCATGACCTTGGGTACGTGGAAGCATACGCTCAAAGTAGAAGTCAGCCACTTTGATTTTAGCTTTATAAAATTCAGCTGTTTCTTGGCCTTCACCTGATGCCAATTTCGCAGAAGCTACAGCTGCTTGTTGAGCCCAGAAATAAGCCATCATCACATAGCCAGAGAACATCAAGAAGTCTACAGATGCAGAAGACACGATGTCACGGTCTTTACGTGCTGCCAGCATAATACGAACAGTTAAAGCATTCCATTGTGCGCAAAGCTTAGTTAAGTCCCAAGCAAAACGGCGCATGTATTTGTTGCGAGCATGTTGACCACAGAATTTCAGGATTTCAGCGGTGTAGTCACGAATGACTTTACCTTTAGAGGTCAGCAGTACTTTACGACCGATTAAGTCAAGTGCTTGAACACCTGTTGTACCTTCATACAGTGTCGCAATACGTGCATCACGTGCAATTTGCTCCATACCCCATTCTTTAATGTAGCCATGACCACCATAAACTTGCATACCGTGGTTTGCAGCTTCCAAGCCTAATTCAGTTAAGAAGCCTTTTAAAATTGGAGTATAGAAACCTAAGTGATCATCATGTGCTTCAAATGCTGCAGTGTCGCCACGCTCTAAGGCATCGGCCATTTTGTCTGCAATTTGCGCTGCATAATAAATCATTGAACGACCACCTTCAGCAATCGCTTTTTGAGTCAACAACATACGACGAACATCGGCATGGTGAATGATGGCATCAGCGACTTTTTCAGGGTCTTTCTTGCCAGAAAGTGCACGCATTGACATACGTTCTTTGGCATATGGAAGTGCACCTTGGAAAGAAAGCTCAGCATGTGCAATGCCTTGAATTGCTGTACCGATACGTGCGGTGTTCATGAAAGTGAACATGGCATGTAAACCTTTGTTTGGTTCACCAATCAAGTAACCGATAGCATTGTCAAAGTTGAGAACGGCTGTTGCAGAAGCACGAATACCCATTTTATGTTCAATTGAACCACAGGTCACAGGGTTACGTTCACCGAGGCTACTGTCTGCATTGACCAAGAATTTAGGCACAATGAACAGTGAAATTCCTTTGGTGCCTGCAGGTGCATCTGGAAGACGCGCAAGTACGATGTGAATGATGTTTTCAGTTAAATCTTGTTCACCTGCTGAGATGAAAATTTTAGTGCCTGAGATGTTATACGTGCCATCAGCATTCGGTTCGGCTTTGGTTTTGACTTGACCTAAGTCGGTACCACACTGTGGTTCAGTCAAACACATAGTGCCTGACCATGTACCAGCCACTAAGTTCGGCATATATAGATTTTTTTGTTCGTCTGTACCAAACTGCAAAATGGTGTTCATACAGCCGATGCTTAAACCTGGGTACATTTGGAAAGACCAGTTTGCTGTACCCATCATTTCCGATTTAATCAGGTTTAATGATTGTGGCAGGTTCTGACCGCCAAATTCTTCAGGGAAAGACAAACCTTGCCAGCCACCTTGGACAAACTGGTCATAAGCGTCTTTAAAGCCTTTTGGTGTTTTTACTTCACCATTGTCGAAGGTACAACCTTCTTCATCACCCGATTGGTTTAAAGGAGATAAAATATTTTCACAAAAATCTGCTGCACCTTCTAAGATCATATCTACCGTGTCAGCGTCGGCAGCTTCACCATTCGATAGGGTTTGATAATGTGCAGGATAGTCCAGCACTTCATTCATTAAGAAGCGAATATCATGTAAGGGAGCTTTATATGCAGGCATGTGTGTAATCCTAATTTAGAAATAGTATTGGATTATTTAAAACGATCATTTCATTATTCATACATCGTATCAAAATACATTGATAAATCAGACCTAAAAAAATGTCAGAAAGGCGAATTGGTAGATAAAATCATCAATCTAAAAAGACAGTTCTGTTACACTGACTCGATGGTCTTTTGATCATGTACTTTTTTAATAAACTATAATTAACTCAGGTTTTCAGCAAGTATTATGCGCTTAAAATATATAACACTTTGTTTATTGGGTTTGAGTATCAGTGGGTGTACTCAGCATGTCATTAAATCCAATGCTTCTTTAGATCAGCAGTTGGGGCAACAAGCCACGCATGGTCTAAATGCCATGTTTGAAAATGCCAGTTATGATTTTAAAGGGCAGTTCTCGATTCAGTCGGATTTTAATTTTAATGAGTCAAAGCCTAGGGCTCAGTCAAATTCCAAGTCCAATGCTCAATCAAATGCAACGAACTTAGATCCAGAGTTGAAAAAGCAATTAGATCAATTATTAAAAAATCAAAAGATTCCATTTACAGCTAAAGAGAAGCAGGCCTTGTATGATGCGCTTGCGCGTGAACAAAATCCGTATGCATCGCTGTATAGCACGGGTGAGTCACGTTCAGCTCGCACGCAAATTGCAGAATCATTGGTGAATTTACTCAATGATTTGCAGTTTAGTTACAACGGTTCCGTACATTTTCGTCAAAAACTGGCTGCACTGACGTTGCAGTTGAGTTATCAAAAGCCAACCTTACAAGTGCAAGCACAGTTGCCGATGGTGGTTGATTTTAATGACTATAAGTTTTACACCAACTATTTTGCCTTTATGCCATTCATGGTGAACCGTGAAAGTCAGGATCGTTTTGCATACATTGACTTTTCCAAGCATAAAGATGCATTTGGCCATATTGATTTTAAGAAATTTGCAGAATATTTAAAGCAAATGAATGCCTTGCCTTATGCATTGGCAGAGCCAAATCAGGTACATAGTGTGGGTTTGAGTAAACAAGAAAAAGATGCAGGATTGAGTAAGAAAATTCGCTATATCGGCGACTTAGAAACAGCACAAGTACAATTGGGCTTATTTGAATACGTCAACAAACTGCACTATACCCAGCAGATACAAGCTTTTGATGCCGAGCGTCTGATTCAAGACGCTGAAAAAACGCCAAGCGCAGCAGATGATGCGATGCAAGCAGCGAAAGAAGCAGAGATGGCTGCCGCAGGTGTAGCAACTGAAGACCCTGCTTATGCCTCACTTGAGCGTGTCACGAGTTTAGTGAATCAGCAAATACATCATTTAGGTTCACATGATGGGGATGAGCAGGGCATCGCGGTAGATGCTGTCAGTGATGCGGTTACAGATGCGGCTGCTGATGTTGCCTATGCAGAGGATGAGACAGAGGATACAGAAGAAGTCTCTGCTTCTGCATCATCTAATACTCTCTCTGAAGAAGCTTGTGATGCGCTCATCAACACTAAGAATATTCCTATCGGCAAAGTGACGGCATGTCGGGACTATCAAGATATTGATGTGCTTGCGCCTAAAGCCGTGACTCAATCGGTAGATACAGAGAGTTTTGGTCAAGCCGCGATCAATGTTTTGGAAGAGCTAAAACCACTCTTTACGGCATATCAAACTGAGCAACTGGTCGATGCGCAAGGTTTTAAACAACTTTGGCAAAAACATCAGGCTGAAATTACACCGATCATGGCACAATTGGGAACAGAGCGTTCACCATTTGTGATGGATGTTGCACTCGACCAAAAAGGCCGTGCGCAAAATATGGATTACAACATTGTAATCAGCGATGAGCAAATTGGTAAGCTACAAATTAAGAGTACCAATCAGGTGTTTAATTATGGCAATGCCACAGCGATTGACCGTCAAGCTTTAAAAAACGCCAAATCTATTGAGGAAGTGTCTAAAGGTTCATTACTGGAAAACGTAGTGAAAGGCATGCTTGGACCATTAGGTGCAGACGCTAGCGCATCTCAAAGTGTTGAGACAACATTGTCAGATACGGCAGAGCAACCTAAAGACATTTCTGATTATTACCAGCAAGTTTCCAAACAAAGCTATGCACGTCATCATTCAGAGTTAAAAGCATATCAAGCAACCTTTGCCTTGGTATTCGCTGCGCAACGTCCAGAATATATTCGTTATTATAGCCCAGCGACCATCAATGAAATTTCAGAAGTGTATGCCTATGAGTTCATGGATATTGCAGAGCCGAAAGGTTCAGCACTGAAACGTTTGAATCAGTTACGTCAAAAACATGTCCTACAGCACCAACAAGACTTTGACGAATTGGGCGAACGTGTCGCGAATATTGTTGAAGATGCCTTAGACGAAGCACAAGAAAGTCAGCAATGGAAAGACTTGGTTAAAAAATACAAGACCAAGCAGGCACTCTTTGCACATGTCTATCAAGAAAAATTTACCGATAGCTATGAGATTGAGCCAGAGCAAAAAGCAGACTTAGCGCAGGCGGCACAAATTTTTGCTAAAGCATTTGCCGATGACTTAAAAGGTCAATTGACAGAAAAATCATTGCAAGGTTTGAAGCTTGAACATGATGACTTCTTTAGTGAGTCGACTTATTATGAGACGTATAAATCCGTACAAAAGCAGATGAAGTAATGTGAAAAAAGAACCTCTGCGGAGGTTCTTTTTTATTGAGTTTTATAAAAAATCTTTCAGGTTAGGTTTGACGCCATTCCAAATAGAAAAAGATTCAATCGCCTGACCAACAAGCATGCCATAGCCTTCTGAGGTGAGTACGCCACGTGCTTTGGCTTGGTCTAAAAAGGTCGAAGGTTTGCCATAGGCCATTTCATAGGCATGTTGAAACAGGAGTGTCTCGGGCAGAACGAGGGCGTCACCACTTAGGCTGGCGGAGGTTGCGTTAATCACTAGATCAAACTGACCATCGAGTGCATCTAAGCCGATAGCTTGGAGTTCAGCTTGAGGGACAGCTGTTTTTAAGTCACTCACCAGTTGCTCTGCACGTGCAAGGGTACGATTGGCAATCACAATTTTTTTTACCCCTGCTTGTACCAGTGGGTAGATAACGCCGCGAGTTGCACCACCTGCACCGATGATCAGCACATCAGTCTGGTCTAAGTTCCAGTCCAAAGCATGAATAGCATCAACTAGCCCTTGACCATCGGTGTTGTCTCCATGCAGTTGACCATCGACCATCCATAAAGTATTCACTGCTTTTGCGATTTTGGCGCGTTCAGTGAGGACTGCGCAGGCAGCAAAAGCTTGCTCTTTAAATGGAACTGTGACGTTTAGACCTATGCCACCGTGGGCGAAAAATTCTTGGATGTTGGCGAGGAAGCCATCGAGCGGTGCAAGACGTTTACTATAGTTGAGGTCGAGCCCCATTTTTTGTGCAAACGCATGATGCAGTTCAGGTGAGCGAGACTGCTCAATCGGGTTGCCAATGACAGCGAATTGTTTGCTCATCGCACCAAGTCCATGTGAGAAATGCCGTTCAATATACGGCAAATTAGACTCAGGCTAAAGCGTTAGACTATTTTTTCTGAAGCAGAAGGGCTTATGGATTACAGATGTTGTGAATCGTATCAAACAATAGCTTTGCCGCAGTCAGGGTTAAGCCGATACCTGCAAATACGGTGATGCTGATGGAAGCATTATCATTGAATGCACTTTCAGAAAAAATAGTGGTACTGATCGAGCTTAGCAACACTATAGCAAAGCAGAAAAGAACCATGGTGGTCGAGCTAACTCTTTTTGCGAACATGTTTGGGACCTCAGAGAACAGCAAAGGAGGATACTAAATGTTGATGTCATTAAAATGAATACATTGAAAATGACTTAATTTAGCTTACGGTTTTTGCGAACTCAAAAGAACCCAATTGCTGTTTTAAACCTGTGACAATGCTTTAATAAATGCAAAGAAATGACGCTTTGTGTAGTGGTCATTCTACGGGGAATTGATCGGGAAATATATAAAATTTAATGTATAAGCTGCCCTAATCTAGTGAAAAGGGCATGCGTAGAGGGTATAGAATTGTAAGCCTGTGTGTCTATTTGAGCAGGTTGAGCCAATCTTGGGGTTTGAGGTAATAATCGGTGAGTTTTTTCTCAGCGGAATCAAGCTCCCATTCAGGTCGATATGACCAACCCGCCAAATTCGGCAAGCTCACTAAAATCGACTCAATCCGTCCCCCTGTTTGTAGACCAAAAAGCGTACCACGGTCATAGACCAGATTATATTCGACATAACGACCGCGACGATAGATTTGAAAGTCGCGTTGTGCTTCGCTATATGGCTTGTCTTGGTTGCGCTGGAAGATTGGAAGAATGGCATTCAGATAGCCATTGCCCACAGCTTGAATATATTGGAAACAGGTTTCAAAGTCCCATTGATTAAGATCGTCAAAGAACAGTCCGCCGACACCGCGCTGTTCATCACGATGTTTTAAGTAAAAATAGTCATCGCACCATTGTTTATGTTCGGCATAGACTTCAGCGCCAAAGGGAGCACATAAGTCATGCGCCGTCTGATGCCATGACAGTACATCTTCATCGTTGGGATAAAATGGGGTGAGGTCAAAACCACCCCCAAACCACCAAATGGGGTCTTGCCCTTCTTTTTCAGCCACGAATAAGCGCACATTGGCATGTGAAGTCGGGACATTCGGGTTTTTCGGATGGATCACCAAGGACACACCCATGGCTTGTGCTTTGGCACCTGCAATTTGCGGATGGCGTTCAGTCGCTGAAGCGGGGAGTTTAGAAATGTTGATGTGTGAGAACATCACCCCGCCTTTTTCAATCACTGTGCCATTTTGTAAAACGCGTGAACGCCCCCCACCGCCTTCAGGACGTTCCCAGTCATCTATTTCAAATTGCGCTGTTCCACCGCCAGCACACTCTTGTTGTTCAAGTGCAGAGCAAATACGTGCTTGTAAATCGAGGAGAAATTCGCGAACGCGTTGGATATCCGCAGACGTTGGGTGCTGCATGAAAAGCCTCAAGGGAAGAGATGAAAACTGCCTACATCAAAACATAAAATAGCAAAAAGATTAAGAATATTTTCCTGAGAGGCTTACAGCAGATTGAGTCGTCTCGAAGTAATTTAAAAATGAAATGCTACCATGTGAAAAATAATCTGACTAATTCGCTAGGTTGAATTCTGATTCCAAGCTCAGCAGAATAACCCAAATACAGACCCGAGTTTGATGATGCAGAATGGGCTGCATCTTCTGAATGCGGAAGAACTGATGGTAAATATGCGCGATTCATTGATTCAAAAATACAATGTTCCTGGTCCACGTTATACCAGTTATCCAACGGTGCCGTATTGGGAAGAGGCGCAGTTTTCTTTAGAGCAATGGAAACAGACGCTGAAAACATCGTTTGCTGAATCGAATTCGACTGAAGGCATCAGTCTGTATATTCATCTGCCTTTTTGCGAAAGCCTCTGTACTTTTTGTGGCTGCCACAAACGTGTGACTAAAAAGCATGAGATGGAGCAGCCCTATATTCGGGCGGTTTTAAAGGAATGGTCACTGTATTGTGACTTGCTTGAAGAAAAACCCCGCATTAAAGAAATTCACTTGGGTGGCGGAACGCCAACTTTCTTTTCGCCAATGCATTTAACTCAATTGATTGAAGGTATTCTTGCGCAAGCAGAGATTGCTGAACAGTATGAGTTTAGCTTTGAAGGGCATCCCAACAATACCACACGGGCGCATTTACAAGCCTTGTATGACCTAGGCTTTCGCCGTGTCAGTTATGGGGTGCAGGATTATAATGAAACGGTTCAAAAAGCCATTCATCGGATACAGCCTTTCGAACATGTTGAGCAAGTGACGCAGTGGGCACGTGAAATAGGCTATAGCTCAATTTCACATGATTTGGTCTTTGGTCTGCCTTTTCAGAACCTAGATGATGTCCTTAATACCATTAATCAAACCAATCGTTTACGCCCAGACCGTTTGGCATTTTATAGTTATGCGCATGTGCCTTGGATTAAGGGCAATGGACAGCGTGGTTTTAAAGACCATGATGTGCCGAAAGATGAAATAAAACGCCAGTGCTATGAGGAAGGAAAGAATAAATTACTGGCACAGGGATATCATGAAATTGGCATGGATCACTTTGCTTTAGAAAGTGATGCGATGTACCAATCATTTCAGGCAGGCACTCTGCATCGCAATTTTATGGGCTACACCGCTTCGAAAACCCAAGTGATGATTGGTTTAGGGCTTTCCTCAATCAGCGACAGTTGGTATAGCTTTGCGCAAAATGAAAAAAAACTCGAAGATTATTATGCGCGACTCGAAAACAATGAAATTCCTGTCTATCGTGGGCATATTTTAAGTGCCGAAGATTTGATGATTCGTCGTCATATTTTAAATTTGATGTGTGGCTTTCAAACGTCGTGGGCAGAACCAGAGATGCAATTTCCAGAATTGGTTGAGGTCTTGGGACAACTGGAAGAAATGCAGGACGATGGTTTATTAGAGATTAAGCCACAAAGTATACGGGTGACTGAGCAAGGCAAAGCCTTTGTACGCAATATTTGTATGGCGTTTGATTTGCATTTAAAACGCCGCCGACCCGAGAGTCGTATTTTCTCCATGACCATCTAATATGATTGGAGTGCTCTAAGTCGCCCTTTAAAAAAGCAGGCTTAGAGCATGTTTTCAAAGTTTAAAAATCATCTTTCTTGTACAAGTGCGCCATGCGCTCATGTTTGGTCTTTAAATATTCTTCATTGAAGGGATTTAAACCAACCGTCAATGGTACACGATCCACTACATTGATCCCTTGCTCTTGCAGTGCTGCAATCTTCAGTGGATTATTGGTAATCAAGCGCACCTGTTGAATCTTCAGATGATTCAACATAATGCTGACCATGTCATAACGACGTGCATCGGCAGGTAAGTTGAGCATCAAGTTGGCATCAACGGTGTCATGCCCTTGGTCTTGCAGCGCATAAGCACGAATTTTATTGGTGAGACCAATGCCACGACCTTCTTGACGCAAATACAGAATCACCCCTTGTCCAGCTTCATTAATCAGTTTTTGCGTGGCCTGTAATTGTGGGCCACAGTCACACTTTAAGGACGCAAAGGCATCGCCTGTGAGACATTCTGAATGAACACGGACTAAAACGGGTTCTGTGATCGGCTGATCGAGACCTTTTGAGAGTGCAACATGTTCTTCACCGGTCTTAGGATCTTGAAATACGGTGATGTTAAACTCACCAAAAGCAGTCGGTAAACGGGATGTAGCAACAAATTCAATCGGCACAGCTAAACCTGTAAATAGTTCAGAAATTGGCTAAAGTATAGCGTAATGCATCGACATTGGTAGAATTGCATCCATGAATTTATGCAGAAGATTTTCTTTTTTGTATAAAGCGAACGATAATAGTTGATAAATAGTAAGATTATTCAGGATAATCACATCCACTAAACGAACACCCAGTGAGAGCACTGCTCAAAACTGCATCGCTAGAAATATGGCTGATTGAAGGTGATAGCATTCGACGATATGATCGAATTACCCATTTGACCTAGCTAGATTTGCCAGGCTTTAGAAGGCTTTGCCATATTATGTTGTATACAGAAATACCAGCTCATCGCCCTGTAACACCGTTGTTGGATACGATTGATCATCCTCAACAACTTCGCTTGCTTGAGCAAAGTCAATTAGCACAAGTGGCAGACGAGCTACGTCAATTTATTCTGTATGCCGCAGGACAAAGTGGGGGACACTTTGGTGCAAACCTTGGGGTGGTCGAGCTCACCGTGGCATTGCATTATTGTTTTAACACGCCAAATGACCGCTTAATTTGGGATGTTGGTCATCAAGCTTATCCGCATAAAGCCTTGACTGGTCGCCGTGAACAGCTCACCACGATTCGCGCCAAAGATGGTTTAGCTGCCTTTCCTGCACGTGATGAATCGGTATTTGATACCTTTGGAGTTGGACATTCTTCGACTGCGATTTCAGCAGGTTTGGGGATGGCGCTGGCACGTCGTTATCAAAACAATCCTTGTGAAGTGGTCGCAATCATTGGCGATGGGGCGATGACTGCAGGTATGGCCTTTGAAGCCATGAACGATGCAGTTGCGCATGATGCGGACCTGATGGTGGTACTGAATGACAACGATATGTCGATTTCATGTAGTACTGGTGGTTTTGCAAAACATCTGGCTTCAATTTGGGAAAGTGGACAGTCCATTAATATTTCAGATGATGGCGAAGCCTATGTGCAGCCACATCCTGAATGGACTTATAACTCGCGCTTACATAGTGCAGCCACAGATGCGGCCGACAACGTTTTTAAAGCGATTGGTTTTGATTACTTTGGGCCTTTCGATGGGCACGATGTCGAGCAGTTGACACAAGTCTTTACCGCATTGAAAAAACGTAAAGGGCCACGTTTAATTCATGTCTATACCAAAAAAGGCAAAGGCTTTGCCCCAGCTGAAGCTGACCAAATTAAATATCATGCAATTACAAAAATAAATGCTACAGCATCTAGCAATACTGCACCGAAGTACTCAGATGTCTTTGGTCAATGGTTATGTGATGAAGCCGCACAAGATGAGCGTTTGTTAGCGATCACCCCTGCCATGTGTGAAGGCTCAGGTATGGTGGGTTTTGCCAAACAGTACCCACAGCGCTTTTTTGATGTCGCGATTGCAGAACAGCATGCGGTGACTTTGGCAGCGGGTATGGCGTGTGAAGGCTTAAAACCTGTGGTTGCAATCTACTCGACTTTCTTGCAACGTGGCTATGATCAATTGATTCATGATGTGGCCCTACAGAACCTAGATGTTACCTTTGGTATCGACCGTGCAGGCTTAGTGGGTGAAGATGGACCGACTCATGCTGGAGCCTATGACTATGCTTTCATGCGCACCGTACCGAATTTGGTGATTATGGCGCCAAAAGACGAAAATGAATGTCGTCAAATGTTGCATACTGCTTATTTATACAATGGTCCTGCCGCAGTGCGTTACCCGCGTGGCAATGGTCTCGGAGTTGAGATTCAACAACAGATGACTCCGATGGAAATTGGTCAGGCTGAAATTGTCGCGAGTTTTAATGATGCCCAAGATGACGTTATTAGCATTCTTGCCTTTGGTAGTCGTGTTCAGGCCGCAGTAGAAGCAGCACAGAAATTGGCTGAACAAGATTTGGCGGTTCGTGTGGTAAATATGCGCTTTGTGAAGCCGCTTGATGAAAAAATGATTACGACTTTAGCGCCCTCAACGGCTTTATTTGTGACGGTTGAAGAACATGCGGTGATGGCGGGTGCGGGTAGTGCAGTGAATGAATATTTGGCACAGGCTCAAATCGTGAAACCGATGTTAAATCTTGGTTTAGCAGATACCTTTATGCATCAAGCCACGCATGCGCAAATGTTGCATCAGGCCGGACTAGATGCCGAAGGCATTGAACGTTCAGTACGCCAAGCATGGTTAAAACTTGTACATATGGTGTAAACGCCGTTTTTAAATTTTAGAAACATTTTTTCCCTAAAAGCCCCGATCTTTGCTAAGATATGCGGGCTTTTATGCATTATTCTTTATCAATATCTTCAGATTGTAGTGGGTGTTCAATGGAACCTATGGTGGTGATGGCTGCGCGTGCGGCTCAATTAGTCGGTCAAGAGCTTTTAAAAGCGCATCAAAATCGTCATAAGCTCGATCTACAAGTCGAAGAAAAAGGAATTGATGGTCCTGTAACGCGTGTAGACCGTTATTTGGAACAATTGGCGATAGATACCCTACGTAAAAGTTATAAAAATCACAGCTTCCTTGGTGAAGAGTTTGGTCTTCAAGAAGGTAAAGGTCACGACGCAGATTGGTGTTGGATCATTGACCCACTTGATGGCACGCTAAACTTCATTAACGGTGTTCCTCACTTCTGTATCTCTATTGCAGTTCAACATAAAGGCATTACTCAACACGGCGTGATTTACGACCCTGTGAAAGATGAGTTGTTCTCTGCAAGTCGTGGCCGTGGTGCCATGATGAATCAACGCCGTATTCGCGTAAACGTGAAAGACAGTCTTGAAAATACATTCATGTCTGTGGGTCATGCTTACCGTGCAAAACGTAATGGTGAAGTGATTTCTTATGCAAAAAATCATTTTGAGTCATTATTAAATGTGACTGAAGCTGGCGCGCAATACCGTCGTACAGGTTCAGCAGCATTAGATTTGGCGTATGTGGCAGCAGGTCGTTTCGATGCGTATTTCGAACTCGGCTTAAAGCCTTGGGACATCGCAGCTGGCGAGTTGATCGTGAAAGAAGCGGGCGGAACAGTGGTTGATGCACGTGGTGGTAGCGAATCTATGGAAAATGGCCAAGTACTGGCATGTTCTATGAAGCTGTTGAAACCTCTAATGAAAGCAGTTGTACCTGCTTGGGGTGAAGCTGCTAAGTAATAGCATGTAGATCGTGTTTAAGACATTGAAAAAGCCCTCACAAGAGGGCTTTTTCTTTAAGGCTTAAACAACAGATCATTTTAGATCCTTATACTTTTTTTATTTTTGTCATCATTAGACAAGCAATACTGTATTCAAGAAATTGTGAAACGACAAATAGGACGCAGTTATTTAAAGGCAAATAAAGAAAAAGAGAGCATTAAAATCAATAAGCGTATAGATCACTATTTAAGTTTGCCGTGTAGGACCGTCATCACCGATCAATTGCCGTGTCAAATCGTGGCAGCATTAGAGCAAGAGCTAGTACAATTAATTGCGTTTTATGGCTGATAGTGGAGGGGGAGAACGAAGAATGCTATTTAATTTTTTCCTAGATGGTCAAAAAAATTGAAGTGAAAACCTGTATTTATTCAATGTTTGATAAAAATATTGTATCAATTTTAAGAAAAGAGGTGACTTTTGAAAATATCCTGCTATACTCCGCCCACGCACTAAATTTCGTTCATTACCTGAACATTCTCTTCTATCATTGTGTATGCGCGTCCGGTCCAAAGAGAGGACATTATTTCGCGCCCCACCCAATCGCTTAAGCGATTCCTTCAGGTTGCGGCTGTAATCAAATGTGCGTTATACGCATCGTCGTTCTCGGATCGCCGCTGATTCTATATTTTCAGCGATTATTGCTGTGCCGCTTTTTGCCGATGTCCATCTGATTTTATTTTTAATGGAGCACCCATTTTTCGGGTGAAATACTCTATGAGCAAGACTTTTGCTGAATTTCCTTTACACGAATCGTTACAACAAGCTCTACAAAGCCTAGGATTTACGTCTCCTACGCCAGTTCAGGAACAATCTATTCCTGCAGCTTTAGACGGTAAAGACCTTTTAGTATCGAGCCAAACTGGTTCAGGTAAAACTGCAGCGTTTTTATTACCAACGTTAAACGCACTTGCAGGCCAAGAAACTTTCGTTCCGTTCAAAGAACGTATGAAAGCAATTACTCAACCGAATATCTTAGTTCTTTGCCCAACACGTGAGTTGGCGCAACAGGTGAGCCAAGACGCAATTGCATTTGTTCGCCACATGAAAGGTGCACGTATTGCTGCAATCATGGGTGGTATGCCATTTGGTAAACAAATCCAACAGTTAAAAGGTGCGCAAGTTGTTGTTGCAACACCAGGTCGTTTACTTGACCTTGTGAACCGTCGTCAAATCAAATTAGACAAAGTTGATGCTCTAATTGTTGACGAAGCAGACCGTATGCTTGATCTAGGTTTCTCTGAAGACTTAGAAGCGATTAGCGACCTTGCTGCAAACCGTAAACAAACTTTAATGTTCTCTGCAACATTTGCACCACGTATCATCACACTTGCTGAACGCATGATGAATGATCCTGAACGTATTGCAATTGAGACAGGTCATTCTACTAATACAGATATCACTCAGACTTTACACTGGACTGATGGTTTCGAGCACAAGAAAAAACTTTTAACTCACTGGTTGAGCGAAGAAGATCTTGATCAAGCAGTTGTTTTCGCGTCTACACAAGAAGACACAGACATGCTTGCTGAAGAATTGGCTGAAGCGGGTCACTCAGTAGTTGCACTTCACGGTGCAATGCCACAAACTGTTCGTAACCGTCGTTTACGTAGCATCCGCGAAGGTCGTGCAAAAATCTTGGTTGCAACTGACGTTGCTGCACGTGGTTTAGACGTACCAACAATTTCACACGTTATTAACTTCGGTCTTCCTATGAAGAACGAAGACTATGTACACCGTATTGGTCGTACAGGTCGTGCGGGTCGTACTGGTAAAGCAATTACTTTAGCAACTTACCGTGAACGCGGTAAAATCCGTGCTTTAGAAGACTACTTAGATGCACGTTTAGAAGTATCTGAAATTGAAGG
Source organism: Acinetobacter sp. TUM15064 (assembly GCF_008980265.1). Taxonomy (NCBI): domain Bacteria; kingdom Pseudomonadati; phylum Pseudomonadota; class Gammaproteobacteria; order Moraxellales; family Moraxellaceae; genus Acinetobacter; species Acinetobacter sp. TUM15064. Next base: position 16,916 of record NZ_BKFU01000006.1, read on the forward strand.
TTTAGAGCCATCTCCACCTCCAGCACGTTCTGGTCGTGATGGTGGTCGTGGTCGCAATGGCGGTGGTCGTCGTGATGGCGGTCGTGGCGGTTTTGGTGGCGGTCGTCGTTTTGAAGGCGAAAGTAACTTTAAACGTCGTGAAGGTGGTCGTGATGGCGAACGCCGTTCATTCGGTGGTGAAGACCGTCCACGTCGCGAATTTAACAACGATCGTCCACGTCGTGAAGGTGGTTTTGAAGACCGTCCACGTCGCGAATTTAACAACGATCGTCCACGTCGTGAAGGTGGTTTTGAAGACCGTCCACGTCGCGAATTTAACAATGATCGTCCACGTCGTGAAGGTGGTTTCGAAGACCGTCCACGTCGCGAATTTAACAACGATCGCCCGCGTCGCGAAGGTGGTTTCAACGATAAGCCGCGTTTTGACTCGAATGATGACAACCGTGGTAACCGTGTAGACTATAAACCACGTCGTGAAGGTTCTTTTGGTGACCGTCCTAAACGTGATTTTGGTGATCGTCCACAACGCCGTGAAGGTGGTTTTGGTGACCGTCCACAACGTTCTTTTGGTGAAGATCATCCACAACGTTCTTTTGGTGAAGATCGTCCTAAGCGTTCGTTTGGTGGTGATGACCGCCCTAAGCGTACATTTGGTGAAGATCGTCCAAAGCGTGAATTTAACTCAGATCGTCCACGCACTGAAGGTGGTTTTGACCGCCCACGTCGTAAGTTCAATGACTAATTTGAACTAAAATTAAAAAAACCAGTGGAAACACTGGTTTTTTTTATGTCTATTGCTTTCAATCCGAAAATTAAAATGTATACTGAGTCATATTTTAATTACATTGATAATAATGATGCACAATAATGAGGTTGAATCAATCGCCACTCACTCTGACGCGAAAGAGGTCAATATGGCACATTATCTTGGATTTTTTTTACTGATTTGCAATATCCTTTTCTTTGTCTATAGTCGCTATGGATGAAGTGATCCGCTTTATTTAGGTTGTTTTCTTCCATTAAATAAATATAAATACAACCAATTGAAATCAATTCGTGCACAAAATTAGGCATGGAATACGCTAACATATCGTTTTTTAATCCTTTATAGTATGCATGCTGAAAAAATGCAGGAAAACGCACAGCTATGAATAATCAAGCGCCTCTGACTGCTCAAGCCCTCATTGAGGTCAAAAACCTGAGCTTTAAGCGAGGGGAACGTGTTATTTACGACAATGTCGGTATTACAATACGACAGGGTCAAATCACGGCCATCATGGGACCATCGGGAACAGGTAAAACCACTTTACTGCGTCTGATTGGGGGACAATTGACACCAGATCAGGGCGAAGTGCTTCTAGATGGACAAAACATTGCGAAAATGTCACGCAAAGAGTTATTTGCTGCGCGCGCACGTATGGGCATGTTGTTTCAAAGTGGAGCGCTGTTTACTGACATGTCAGTCTACGAAAATGTAGCTTTCCCAATTCGCGCGCACACGGCATTGCCTGAGCATTTGATTGCAGAGATTGTGTCTTTAAAACTGGAATCTGTCGGCCTGCGCGGCGCAGAGTTGATGATGCCTTCTGAGCTTTCAGGCGGGATGAACCGTCGTGTGGCTTTGGCGCGTGCGATTGCACTGGATCCTGAACTGATTATGTACGATGAACCCTTTGCAGGACAAGATCCGATTGTGAAGGGTGTACTCACACGTCTGATTCGATCATTGCGAGAAGCTCTTGATTTAACAACAATTATTGTCTCACATGATGTGGCTGAAACTTTGTCGATAGCAGATTATATCTATGTTGTCGCTGAGGGCAAAGTACAAGGTGAGGGGACACCTGAACAGTTACAGGCGAATGCATCTCCATTCGTGAAACAATTTTTAACAGGTTCAGTTGAAGGACCTGTCGATTATCAATTTAGCCAAAAGGCATATCTAAGTACTGAGGTGCAAGCATGAATGCGATAGCACTCTTAGGTCGACGTGTGATTGAACGGGTTCGCGGCATAGGTGTTGCGAGCTTAATGTTATTGCAAATCTTATTTTCGATGCCAACGGTACAGGGCGTTCGGTTATTTGTATACCAAATGTACCGTGTTGGCGTATTGTCGCTACTCATTATTGTGGTGTCGGGGCTGTTTATTGGTGCGGTCTTGGGTCTACAGATGTATAGCATCTTGGTGACCTTTGGTAGCGAAGCGATGCTAGGTACTGCGGTTGCATTGACTTTACTCCGTGAGTTAGCACCTGTGGTTGCTGCACTGTTGTTTGCAGGCCGTGCGGGTTCTGCATTGACGGCTGAGATTGGCTTAATGAAAGCCACAGAGCAGTTGTCCAGTATGGAAATGATCGGGGTTGATCCACTCAAACGTGTGATTTCACCGCGACTTTGGGCGGGTATTTTTAGTTTACCGATGCTGTCTGTCATCTTTGCTGCAGTCGGGATTATGGGCGGTAAAATGGTGGGTGTGGACTTCTTGGGTGCAGATGAAGGTTCTTACTGGAGTGGCATTCAAAGTAGCGTAGAGTTCTATAAAGATGTCCTGAATGGCACCATCATTAAAAGTTTTGTTTTTGCTTTAATTTGTACATGGATTGCGGTGTATCAAGGCTATGCCTGTGAACCGACATCTGAAGGTATTGCGACATCAACCACACGCACTGTGGTGTATTCATCGCTCTGTGTTTTAGGTTTTGATTTTGTGTTGACTGCGGTCATGTTTGGAGGTGTTTAATGAAATCACGTGCAAGTGAGCTGGCAGTCGGCATATTTGTCATTCTCTTCGGTATCGCTTTGTTTTTTATTGCGATGCGAGTAAGTGGCTTGGTGGGTTCAAATCTCAGTGATCGCTATGAAATGAGTGCAACCTTCGATAACGTGAATGGTTTAAAACCACGTGCGAAAGTGACGATGAGTGGGGTGAAAATTGGTCAAGTTGATCAAATTAGCTTAGACCCTGTGACACGTTTAGCCACGGTTTCTTTTTCTTTAGATGGGAAGTTGACATCTTTCAATGCAACACAGCTCAAAGAAGTTGAAAAGAATGCACTTGAAGAGCTTCGTTACAGTAGCGACTATACCGCTGCGGATGCTGCGCAACAAAAAGAAATGGAAAAGCAACTTATTGCGAACATGAAGTCCATTACCAGCATTGATGAAGATGCTTATATTATGGTGGCAACCAATGGTCTGCTTGGTGAAAAGTACTTGAAAATTGTTCCGGGGGGTGGCTTGAACTACGTGAAACGTGGTGAAAGCATTGGCAATACCCAAGGTACAATGGATCTAGAAGACTTAATTACTAAATTTATTACGGGTGGGGCAGGTAAATCGCAAGATGCTACAGCAAAGACTGAGCAACCTGAAACCGCTGAAACAACAGATGCCAATGTGTCATTTGTTGAATGATTTGAAGAGGAACAATTGTAGTGAATACTTTATTGAAACAAACACTAACAGCTAGCATTTTATCAACCTTGCTTGCAGGTACTGCTTTTGCAGCGCCAAGTGAAGCACCACCTGCTTTTGTTAAAAAAGTGGCAGATGGCCTGATTGCGCGTTTAAAAGCAGATCATGCCAAGCTACAAAACAACCCAGCTGCTGTGAAAACGATTGTTCGTCAAAATCTAGATCCGTATGTCGATTCACAAGCGTTTTCACGTATCGTGATGGGGACTTATGCGACCAATCAATACAGTACTGCTGCACAGCGTGCGAAGTTTGAAAATAACTTTCGTGAAACTTTGATTGAAAACTACGGTACTGCATTCGCGAAGTTTAGTAATCAGACATATACCATCCGTCCGTATAAAGAAACGAACAGCAAGAACCCTGTGGTGACGATCGACTTTAATAACAAAGGCGAAAAAATCCCAGTGTCTTTCCAGTTGGCGGATAAAGGCAACCAATGGAAAATCCGTAATATTAATGTGTCGGGTATCGACCTTGGTTTACAGTTCCGTAATCAGTTCGCGGCAACGGTTAAACGTAATGGTGGCGACCTAGATAAAGCGATTGCAAACTTCCAACCTGATGCAGAAGCCGCGGTTGAAAAGAAAAAATAAGTAGGTGAAAGGTGATTAACTTTAGCAATCAGGAAATGCAGCTTTCAGGTCAGATTACCTATGACAATGCTGAAAGTTACTATCAGCAAGGTTTGAAGGTGATGCAGTCACAGTCTTATCCTGTGGTGGTTAATTTGGCCCAGCTTGAGCATGGCAGTACATTGGCACTGGCGGTTTTAGTACGTTGGGTGCGTCAAACACCAAATGCGCACAGTTTACATTTTAAAGCGGTGCCTGAAAAAATGATGAAAATCATTCAAGCCTGTCATTTACAGGATGACCTCAAGTTAATCCCTTAAATAAAAAAAGCACCGTGAGGTGCTTTTTTTATGTATTGCATTTCTTAAATCTATGAGGAAAAGCCGTGTCTTAAGGTGTACTCAAATCCATTTTTTCCAGCGGAAGTAAATCAGTGGGCCAATCAAGAAAGCCACCAAAATTAAGCTGACAATCACAAAACTGGTCGTTCCTCTTGCAAAAGGCAACACATCGGTATTCATCCCATAAATACTGGCAATCAGCATCGGTGGAGCGAGCATACTCGGTAAGATGGAGAAGCGACGGATTGTGTCATTCTGCTCGGTGTTAATGAAGCCTGAGGTGGTGTCGAGCAAGAATCGTACTTTTTGGAACAAGAAGGCATCGTGTTCAACCAGTGAGCGGACGTCTTCGCTGAGCTCTCGAATATCCGCATCATAAATATGACTGCCTAAAGCACGTGGACGTGATAAAAAAGTCAGTACACGACGTAAGTCAATCAAACACAGCTGTGCTTTTCCAAGCATATCTTCCAAGTGGGCCAGACGCGTAATCATGTCATCCAAGTCGAGAATCATCTCACGGTGTCGGTTATTCAGCACTTCTGTGGAATACTTTTCCAAGTCCTTGTGGATATCTTCTAAGATATCCGCAAGCTCGTCCAGCTTCGCCTCGAGTAAACCGAGTAAGATCCACGTTGGATCCTTATAGTCGATTTCGTAGTCATTGCGACGTGCACGCGCACGAAAAGCCCGAAATGCGACTAATTTTTCACCACGAAGAGTGAAGAGTCGTTCTTTATGCAAAATGAAAGCCACGGTTTGTACCGTGGCAAGCGCTCCGTTGCTTTCTTCAGTTTCGCCATCGACTTGGTAATTTTTATTTTTCGTTAAAAAATACGTACTGATATGCAAAATACCATCATCATCACGGTAGAATCGAGCTGAAGATGAAATGTCTTCGAGTGATTTTAGCGTAGGTAAATTTTGTTCATATGCATCTAAAATCCACTGTTGTTCTTCTTGTGAGGGAGCAATGAGGTCAAGCCAGACCAAATCGGGCTGAAGATCGAAATCGCCATTAATGGTGATGTCTTCTAAGCTACCGCGCTCTGTGGCGTAAAAGGCTTCAAGCATGCCGTCTTTCTCCTTTGCGCAGTAATGGTTGAGGTGGATGGGTGTATTTTAGACAAGGATTGCAATAAAAACACTGATCGAATGGTTAAATTGCTAAAAAATATCCATTCATTTTAGTGAAGTTGCATGACAATTAAATATCAGAGTAAAAAATGACAAATTCAATTGCGATCTTTTGTGGTTCCGCATTAGGTTCAGATCAAATTTTTTCAGAAACAGCTCGTCAGGTTGGACACACCATCGCTGAACAAGGCAAAACCTTGGTCTATGGTGGGGGTCGTTCAGGCTTAATGGGTATTGTGGCTGACAGTGCTTTAGAAGCGGGTGGTCAAGTGATTGGTGTGATTCCACACGTGTTGGTGGATCGTGAGTTGGCACATCAAGGCCTCACCGAGTTATATGTCGTCAAAGACATGCAAGAGCGTAAACTGAAAATGTCAGCCTTGTCGGATGGATTTATTGCAATGCCAGGCGGCGCAGGGACTTTAGAAGAAATCTTTGAACAATGGACATGGGCTCAGCTCGGTATTCATCTCAAGCCGAATGCCTTTTTGAATGTAAATGGCTTTTATGATGATTTACTTAAATTTCTGAAGATGACTACCGACAAAGGCTTTACCCATGCGCGCTTTACCGACAGCCTGATTGTATCGGACTCAGTGAAAACAATTTTAAAGCAAATGGATCAATTCCACGCGCCTGAACCGAAGTGGGGCATGGTTGATCCTGAGTTGTTGGATGTCAAAGCATGAAGGTGATTACGGTTGCTGCAGCTATTATTGTAAATGCACAACAGCAGCTTTTATTGGTGCGCAAGCAAAACACCACGTGTTTTATGCAAGTTGGCGGTAAGCTTGAGCCAAATGAAGCACCTGAGCAAACCATGCTGCGTGAGATTCAGGAAGAAATAGGCACAGATGCGATTATTAAACAGTTTGTCGGTCGTTTTGAAACAGCCACAGCTAACGAGCCTGATTTTAAATTGGTCAGCTACGTTTATCATGTTCAGCTTCAGCAAGCGCCACAGATTGCGGCTGAAATTGCGGAAATGAAGTGGCTGAACTTGGATGATCAACAAACTGCACTTGCACCGTTAACCACAGAGGTGGTCATCCCTTGGGTGCGCGAACATTTGCTGATTGAAGTCGTTTAACTATTCCAGTGCGTAGGCAATACACGCGGCGCTGACTTTATGACAACCTAAGTGTTCAAGCTGTAAAGTCAGAGCCTGAATGGAGCTGCCCGTGGTCACGACATCATCCAAAATCAAAACACGTCGGTAACGTTTTGCATATTGGCGTTGCTGTGGATCAATTTTAAATTGTTGCTGAATGTGATCTAAGCGTTCTAGTCGACTGAGTCCTTTTTGCGAATGTTGATGTAGCCGAATCACAGGTTGCCAAATGGGAACATTTAGCTGCTTGGCTAAGTCTTTGGCGAGGATCATTGATTGGTTATAGCCACGTTCCGCTAAACGTTGGCTCGAAATCGGCATCGGAACAATTGCTTGCACTTTAGGTAAGCGAATTTGCTGAAGAATGCCTGAAAGTAAAGGTTGCCAATGCAGTTGTTGTTCATATTTGAACTGCTGAATCAAATGATCTAAAGGATATTGATATTGTCCTGCGACATGAATACTCAGCGCTTGTTTTTCAATGGTTTGTGGATGCAGAGGAAGTTGTTGCCAGCAGTCCAGACAGACCGAGTGCAGATCTGCACGTACAATGCCACACAATTGACAAGGCTGTGCTTTGTGTAGCAACTGTTTGGCAGTGTGCAGTAAATGACTAAACATAGGCATAGCGTGGTGCTTCAGGCAGCCAGCGTTTCAGTAAGGCTTCAGCATTTCTAGGATAGTCTTTTAAAATCTGAGCTGCGACAAAATGGGCTTGATTGAGCAAATGATCATCACGCTCCAGTTTCGCTACACGAAAGCCCATATCCCCGGTTTGTTTGGTGCCGAGTAATTCACCTGGGCCACGAATTTCCAAATCTTTTTCGGCAATTAAAAAGCCATCATTGGTTTCACGCATGATGCGTAGGCGTTCTTGCCCATTTTGAGATAGCGGGCTTTTATACAATAGTGCACAAAAACTGGCTTTGGCACCTCGACCAACACGGCCACGTAATTGGTGCAATTGAGACAGTCCTAAACGTTCCGCATTTTCAATCACCATGATCGAGGCATTTGGTACATCGACCCCCACTTCAATCACTGTCGTAGCAATCAACAGTTGTAATTGATTGGCTTTAAACTGTTGCATCACGGCTTGTTTTTCATCGGCTTTCATTTTGCCATGTACGAGGCCAATGTTGAGCTCGGGGAAGCGTTCTTTAATTTCTAAATAGGTCGCTTCAGCGGCTTGAGCATCTAAGGTTTCAGACTCTTCAACCAAGGTGCAGACCCAGTAAGCTTGTTTGCCTTCTAGACAGTTACTGGCAATACGTTGCAGGACTTCTTCACGGCGGTCGAGTGGAATGGTCACGGTTTGAATCGGCGTTCGTCCGGGTGGAAGTTCATCAATCACGGACGTATCTAAGTCTCCATAGGCGGACATGGCTAAAGTTCGTGGAATCGGCGTTGCGGTCATGACCAATTGATGTGGGGTCATATTCTGCGCACCTTTATTACGCAGGGCTAAGCGCTGGTCGACCCCGAAGCGGTGCTGCTCATCAATAATCACCAACCCGAGTTTGGCAAAGCGGACATTGTCTTGAAACAAGGCATGCGTACCCACCACCAGATGCGCCGTGCCGTCAACAATGGCTTGTTCGGCTGTGGCACGGGCTTTGCCTTTTTGTTTACCTGAAAGCCAAGATACACTGAGTCCCAAAGGCTCAAACCATTTTTTAAAATTGAGATAATGTTGTTCCGCCAAAATTTCAGTCGGTGCCATTAACGCCACTTGCCAACCTTCTTCTAAGGCATGACAGGCTGCGACGCCTGCGACCAAGGTTTTGCCTGCACCGACATCGCCTTGAACCAAACGTAACATCGGTTTATTGAGTTTTAAGTCGTGTACAATTTCTTTGGAGACGCGCTTTTGTGCATTGGTCATTTCAAAAGGCAGGCTACTGAGCAGTTGTTTGGCAAACTGACGACTGGCAGAAATACGCGGTGCTTCAATTTGTTGGATATAGGCACGACGGCTTAATAGACTGACCTGATGCGCAACCAACTCTTCAAAAATCAAACGTTGCTGGGCTGGATGCGAACCTTGACTCAATTGCAGCATATTGGCATCTACAGGAGGGTGGTGGATGTAGTCCAACGCCTGTTTAAGTGCATAGCCATTGGTAAATTTTGCGGGCAGTAGTTCAGGTAAATCATCACTGTGCTTGGCGAGAGCCTGTTTGATGTATTCACGAAACTTGGGTTGAGTCAGCCCTTCTGTACTGGGATAAATCGCAGTCAGTTGAGTTTGTGGAAGTGGCGTATGCTCTGTAATGAGTTGAATTTCAGGATGATACATTTCCAAGCCACGCGCGCCCACGCGGACTTCACCAAAAATACGCAGACGATTACCGATCTTTGCGCGGTCCGTTAAACCTTTATAAATATGGTAAAAGCGTAAAGTCACTTTGCCAAAGTCATCTTGCAGTCCAATCGCCATTGATTTACGTTTACCCGGCGGAAAGTCCACACCTTGAATCGTGCCTTCGAGTAAGTAGCTACGCCCCACAGTCAATTGGTTCATGGGGATGATCGTGCTACGATCTTCATAGTCTCGTGGCAGATGAAACAACAGATCATCTGTAGTGAAGAGATTCAACTTTTCAAGTAGTGCAGCAGAGGCAGATCCGACCCCCTGCAACTGATGGACTGCAGCCATGTCCCCTCAACTTTGTCTGTGATTTGGTGCTAAATGCATATTTTATTTATAGGTTATGGTAAAACATCTCAGCGTGTTGCTAAACAGTTATTTCAGCAAGGCCACCAAATTACCACAATTAGCCGAAGTCCGAAATCAGATGATTGGGCTGAGCATTTGACTCAAGATATTCATCAGTTGGATTTATCCCAAGTCGCACCGATTGATGCTGTGTATGTCTTACTCTCGCCTGAGGGCAGTACGGTGGAATCGTATCAGCGAACTTTTGTAGACTCGGTTGCACCCATGCTACATGCCTTAAAAAGCCATCCTCTAAAAAAAGTGATCGTGGTTTCTTCCACACGTGTCTATAGTGAAAGTGCAGGGGAGCGGGTTGATGATGACACGTGTCCCCAACCGAGCGATGCGCAAGGGCAAGTGCTATTGAACATGGAAACTTTGTGGCAACAGGCTTATCCATTTGAATGTGTGATTGTACGTCCAACAGGCATTTATGGAACCTCAGTTACGCGTATGATTAAACTTGCGGAAACCACGAAAACTTATCCCAAACTACATTGGTCAAACCGAATTCATATTGATGATTTGGTGGCTTTTTTAGCGCACTTGCTTCACGTGGAACATACTGAAAAGTCTTACATTTGTAGCAATAGCCAACCACTGCCTTTGCATGAAATTATCCAATGGTTTCAACAACAGTTAGGACTGCCAGCTTTGGTTTTGAAAAGTGATGTGCCATCAGGCAAGCAAATTTATGCTACGCGGATGCAGCAGATGAATTTTGAATTACAGCATCCACATTGTTTTGATGATTATTTGGCATTGTTAGAAGAGCGTGAGTCAAAATAATTTTTTACTTTCACTCATAAAAAATGTGAAGCATCGTTTGGGAAATGGCTGTGGAACGTGAATAATCATGACAAATCCGTTCTAGTGCGATGAACTATAGAACAGATTTAACTAAGATATTGATGCATATGGGAAAATTTCAATAATTTCGTATAAGGTGTATTATGTTAATTTTAGAAAAAATCAACAATCATCTACTAGTTTCAGTAAGAGAACTTTTGCGTCGTAATTATCTAAACACCATTGATGTTTTTTCATAACTTTTTCATTTACTTGACTAGCATCATGCTCAAACTCATTAAAACCAAATCTTTGATAAAAGGTCTTAAGATTTTCAAATGGGAGGCAATATACTGCTTTAAGGTTTTTCTTTTTAGCTGTTTCTACTAAGTAACCAACCAGCTCATTTGCTAAAGATAGACCTCTAAATTCATCCAGTATATAGATTCCCCCAATTTCGACTTCTTCATCATTGAGGTAAACAATCCTGCCAACACCTGCAAAGTCATCGTTATAAGTAACGATAGCAATAATTTCATTGTCGAAAGAGCTTGGGACAAAATCTATCTTTTGATACTGCGCATTTACCCATTCAAGATCGTTTGCAGTTGCTAATTTTATTGCCACTTTTCATTCCACCCATTTAATTCAGTCTTGGATTAAATCATATGCTTATAAATCCATAGATCATCAGTCTAACTAACCAGTATTGAAGTTACAGACAAAATTTATAAAGTAGCCAATATATGTTTAAAAATAAAACGATCTATATATTTACGATTTACTTAACATAATAGAGCTTATACGCAATAGAACTTAATTTTTATTCATAGACTTATAGCATAGGCACCTACATTTTGTAGATACCTATGCTTTAAAAAAGAAATTACTTCTTCTTACGTTTCAAACGCTTCTTCGCTTGTTCAGCAGCCACTTTGTCTAGCGTGTCTTTCAGTTCTTCATCGCTGAAAGTAGTGATGTGTTGCAACATTTGTAATGTGACATCATCTAAAACCAAGTTGGCATATTGAGCAACGTTTTGGAAGTTCTCATCAAACACAATCGCGTTGTCTGAGTTGGTGCTGATATAACCTTGTTGCGTCAGCACTTTAATAAAGCTCTGGAACAAGGCTTTATCAAAGAATTCAGGTGAATTGAACTCATATAGGACAGACAAACGCTGACCCACCAAATGACTGAGTTCTTCCACCTGACGTGCTGAAATATTCCCAGAACCACGCTGTGTAATTAACGCAAGCGTCATGTAGTAACGCTCAAGACTCTGCATGACTGGCGCTGCCAATACCACCAACTGGTTATGATCTTCGCTGTTTGGAGCAGGGGAAATCAAGTGGCCTTCGGCATCTTCAGAAATCAGTTTGGCTTGAATCAAACCATCTACATAGGCACAAATTTGGTCTTTGAGCTCAGCATCTTCCCATTTTAAAAACAGTTCTGCTTTTAAGAATGGATAGAGCGTGCGAATCACATTGATTAAATCACCACGGCCAATGGTTCCATTGTGTTCAACCAAAGCGGCAACGAGTGATGGCAACACAAAGGCATGTAAAATATTATTACGGAAGTAGGTCAGCAGTACTGCTTGATTGTCCGCAATCGCAATAATGTCGCCCAGTACGTGATTGACGCGTTTGATCAGTTTCAGCTTTAAACCATAAGCAATGATTTCTTTACCTGATAATGGCGTGACCAAGAGGCGCTCATCATAAGGAAGTGTGGTCAACAACTTGCGATAGGTATCAAGCTGTTTGATACAGATTTCTTCATCAAGCGTATGCTTCTCAGTAGCCAACAGAACCAAAGACAGTAATGAAACAGGGTTCACCACAGCGGCACGGTTAATATTTTCTAAAATCGCATGTGCAGAACTATTTACAGCATCAGAGACTTCTTGCGGAATTGGATCATCATTTTTAGCAATGTGTACATTCTCAGCGCCATGCTTTTTCAGCATGTCATCTAAGAAGACTGGTTCGCCAAAGTTGAGATGGACTTTACCGAAAATACGTTCAATTTTGCGTAAAGTTTGCAGAATCCCAAAGACAGATTCAGCTTCTTTCGGTTTACCGTTCATCTCACCAACGTAGGTTGCACCTTCCATCAAGCGTTCATAACCGATATAGGTCGGAACAAAGACAATCGGTTTGGCACGACCACGCAAGTGACTGTGCACCGTCATGGCCAACATACCTGTTTTTGGGGGTAGCAGACGACCTGTACGTGAACGACCACCTTCGATGAAGTATTCTAAAGGTGTGTTACGCGACAAAATACTGTATAGGTATTCTTTAAAGACCGAAGTGTAGAGCGCATTACCGCGGAAAGTACGGCGAATAAAGAATGCACCGCCACCACGTAAAATTTGCCCAACAAATGGCATATTCAGGTTATCGCCCGCGGCAATATAAGGCACCATCAAACCACGGTTATACACCACATAAGACAGCAGTAAATAGTCGATATGGCTACGGTGACATGGGGTATACACAATTTCATAATCTTTTGCCAACTCACGAACCGTATTGAAGTTATGGACTTCAACCCCGTCATAGAGCTGCGTCCATAAACGTGCTAGCGCCATTTCAGCAAAACGGATGGTGGAATGTGAATAGTCCGATACGATTTCATTGACATAACCAATGGCACGACGCTCTGCATCCAACATGCTAATTTTGCCGCGGATACTTTCACGACGAATGGCATCTTGTACATCATTGGCTTTAATCAATGAATGCATCACGTTGCGGCGGTCTGAAAGGTCAGGGCCGAGTACTGCTTCACGGTGTGCATCGAGCTGATTATTTAGGGTGTTTAGAATATACGTTGCAGGTGATAAGTTCGGATAGGTGGTTTTTGCAAAGTCAATTAAAGCACGTAAAGACTGACTTTCATGGAACTCTAAAAATGACTGGCGACCATGTAAACCAATATTCATCAGCTGTTTCACTGTACTTGGTGTTGCCCAAGTGTCAGTAAATAACAATTTAAACCAAGAGTCTTCTTTATCTGGTGAACGCCCCCACAGTACCGTCACAGGCACCAGCTCTACGTCTAAGTCGGGTTGTTTTTCTAAAGCTTCAACCAAACGTAAAAGACGTGGTGGAAAGGTGTGGGATGGAGCGTTAAGTAAATTATTTTCATCGTTATGTTGTAGAAACACGATTGATGCTTTTTCTTGATGTGTACCCAAGACTAAAGGGTCTAGTGCAGGGGAAAGCTTTAAGCGACGTGTTTCACCATCCACCAACAGCGCATTACTGCGAGAGTGGTTTTGGAGTACATAACAGACAATTTTTTTGGGATGGTCTGAAGCTGCTGAGTCAGCATCGTTTGCTGTCGGTTCTGTTGGAACCTCACCCAATACATGTGGGGTTACGATTAGGTCAAGAAGCTTACTTGAAAGCTTTCTATACATTTGACCAAAGCCACTTTTGGACATATACACTCCTGCTTAAATGACCAATCCCGCAGTTTGCCTGAAGGGGTATTTATTTTGCGTAATTGTAAACATAAACAGTATGTCATTTCCTGACAAATTTGTTTTATATGGTGAATTTTATCGTTAAAAATCGTATTTTTAGTCAAAAATAACGAAAAAAAGTTGTGACATCTCAGTCAAGCAATCTCTAGGGTTTTAGTCAGAATTTATGGCAAAATAGGTTTTATACTCTATATATGATACCTATTACTTTACAGAAATATTGGGTATCTCACCATTAAGTAGGTTGTTTATGAATGCTTTAACCCAAGAGTTGGTTGAATTACTGAGCCTCGAAAAAATTGAGGAAAACATCTTTCGTGGACAAAGCCGTAATTTGGTTGGGAAGCGTGTTTTTGGTGGGCAAGTCTTAGGTCAGGCACTGCGTGCAGCATCATATACCACAGATCGTCCTGCACACTCTTTACATGCGTACTTTTTATTTGGTGGTGACGTAAACGCACCGATTATCTATGAAGTCGATCGGATTCGTGATGGGCGTAGTTTTGTCAGCCGTCAAGTGCGTGCCATTCAACATGGTAAAACCATCTTTATGTGTATGGTGTCTTTTGCTGACAATGAAGAAGGGCTGAACTATCAAATTAGCGAACCTGAATACCCAGCACCAGAGTCGCTAAAGTCTGAGGCTGAACTGAAAAAAATGATGGTGGAGTTTGTGCCTGAAAATGTGCGTGCAAGTTTCATGCGAGATCGGCATGTGGAGATTCGTCCCATCAATCCACAAAACCCATATCAACCGCAGCCAGAGGCGCCTGTCTATGCACACTATATTCGTACGCATGACCGCATTGCAACTGAGGTAGATGAGGTTTCGTTACATCAAGCGATTGCGGCATTCTATTCAGACTTTACCTTAATGACTACGGCACTGCGTCCACATGGTTTAAGCTATTTGTCTCCAAGTTTGCAGTGTGCGAGTATCGACCATGCTATGTATTTCCATAAACCATTTCGTGTAGATGAGTTTATGCTATATGACATGGACGCCACAGTGAGTGCCAGTTCACGTGGTTTAAACTTTGGTCGGATGTGGCAAAATGGTGAGCTGGTGTGTAGCACTACGCAAGAAGGTTTGATTCGGCTCCGTGAAATTGAAGCCCAATAAAGCCTGAGTATAGGAAAAAGCTGAGTGATATGACTCAGCTTTTTTTATGACTGATTTTACGACTGAAAGGTGGTCAGAGCTGAGCTATGAGTTGAGTTTCAATTGTCATGGTCTCACCTTTGGTGATAGGTATATGGGGAAATGTGCAGTACTTGTGACAAAAAAATCCTCGATTCTAGCCGGTTCACATGGCATAGTTTCCCAAAGAAATCTTTGAAAAGCATGAAGCTATGAGCTTAAACACGCAAATTCTAATTGCAGCGATCTTTGGGGTCGTCTTCGGGTTTGTTTTAAATCTATTTCCTGAAACCGCTTTTTTAGAAATGAGTTTGTATGGAATTGGAGTGGTCAGTAGTATTTTTATCGGTTTATTAAAAATGCTTCTGATTCCCCTCATTTTTAGCTCAATTGTGGTGGGGGTATCCAACTTACAGGCGGGCGGACAGCTCTCTCGTGTTTGGAAAATTACGGTGGCATGCTGTGTCACCACCACCACTTTGGCCTTGATATTGGGTTTAAGCTGCGCGCATTTGTTTGAAGTCGGCAAAGGTGTCGATATCGCGATGTTTCAAGATGCCATGGCGAATCATCAAACTCCAGATACCCTCACTCCATCTTCGTTCTTCACCAACTTTATTCAAAATACGTTGATTAACCCGTTTAAAGCTTTTGCCGAAGGCAATGTTTTGGCGGTGGTGGTTTTTGCGTTGTTCATAGGTGTGGCACTGGTTAAAGGTGGAGAGCAATTCCGTACTGTGCGTAAGCTGAGTCAGCAGTTCTTTGACATCATGATGCTGATGATTGGGTGGGTGATGAAGCTTGCACCACTGGGAATTTTTGCCTTACTTGCCAAATTGATTGCCACTGAAGACATCTCGGTATTGAGCCGTTTGGCCGAGTTTGCAGCTGTGGTAACGGGCACCACCATTTTTCATGGTCTGGTGGTTTTGCCGCTATTGCTGTGGATTTTTGGCAAGATGAATCCGATCACCTTTTTTAAAGGCACGCGTGTGGCCTTAATTACTGCTTTTGCCACCAGTTCAAGCTCGGCGACTATGCCTTTATCACTGAAATGTGCGCAAGAAAATCTCGGTGTACGTCCGCAAACGGCGGGCTTTGTGATTCCATTGGGGACGCAGCTCAATATGGATGGTACTGCACTGTATGAGGCGGCGGCAGCTTTGTTTATTGCCAACTTGATGGGACTTGATTTGACCTTGAGTCAACAGTTGGTGGTGTGTCTGACCGCGATGATTGCTTCTTTAGGAGCTCCCGGGATTCCGAGTGCAGGCATGGTGACCATGATTATGGTATTGCAGTCTGTCGGGCTTCCTGCGGAAGCGATTGCGATTTTATTGCCGATAGATCGCTTACTGGATACCGTGCGTACCGTGGTCAATGTACAAGGCGACATGATGATTAGTGTGGTGGTCGATCGACATACCCAAGACCTGGATGCTCCTTTACCGAATTTATCAAATTCATCTTAAGTCTTGCTCTAGAATAAAAAAGCAGCCGATTGAGCTGCTTTTTTTTATTTTTGGATTTAAGCGACTTTGAGCATGGCACGTTTTGCCGCAGGGGATTGGTCTAAGTAGGTAATCGCATCTTCTGTTTTGGCTTCGTGTACAGGGTCATACCATGGCACCAAATAGCCGAACTGTTGTGACACTAACCAGAGCGGGCTTGGTAGTACTT
Source organism: Acinetobacter sp. TUM15064 (assembly GCF_008980265.1). Taxonomy (NCBI): domain Bacteria; kingdom Pseudomonadati; phylum Pseudomonadota; class Gammaproteobacteria; order Moraxellales; family Moraxellaceae; genus Acinetobacter; species Acinetobacter sp. TUM15064. Next base: position 33,387 of record NZ_BKFU01000006.1, read on the forward strand.
GATGATTCCGCTTGGAAATAGAGAACCATTCACGCCAAATCCAAGGTTTAAACAGACTGGGTTGAATCGACTTAAAGCGGTCATCTTGTTTCATAATATGGGCTGCACCATCGACCCATAAACCGAGAACGGCAGCAATCACGACGAGACTCAAATAATAACGTGCAATATAGCCACCGCCTAAATGTCGGTACAAATCAAATGCGACGGTACGGTGTTCAATTTCTTCTGCGCCGTGCCATTTCACTAAGTCCAACATAGCAGGGTCTGCGCCCATTTTCTCCCATTCAGTGTTATACAGTGCATATTTGCCAAGTACGCAGGTCATGTGTTCCACCGTCGCAATAATGCCAAGTCGAAACAAATCCCACTGGTGTTCAAGTGCTTTGGGTACAGTTAGATCAAGGGGTTTATCGGCCAGTAATTTTCCAAATAAGAAATCCATCAACTCTAGATTACGGGAGACATCAATCTTTCTTTGGCTGAGATACTCTTTATTGGCTGAGTTGTGTGCTTGCGCATGCATGGCTTCTTGGCGGATAAAGGCTTGTACATCTTGCTTCAGCTTTTCATCGCTAATTTGCGGTAAGACTTTGTTGTAGAGGCGGCAGAACCAAAACTCACCTGCGGGTAGGATCATATTAATTTCATTGATGAAATAACTGGCAAATGGTTGGTTGGGAATCCAATCAATCGGGCTGTCTTGCCATTCAAATTTAACTTTTCGGGGCTTAATGGTGTAGGCAATCGAGGAGCGAATTTTGTTTTTTTTCAATCGAGACCATAATTTCATATGCTGACCTATTTTTATATGTGTTGAACTTTTTCACGAGTTGAATAAATTCAGTATAAAAAAAAGTCCCCGATTGTGATTAGCAATAGGGGACACAGATACAGCAATAGATGATGCTTTTATCGAATGGCGTTTAAAACTTAAGCCTCAGACTGTGGTTTGGTTTCAACATCGCCTTTGGTTTCAATACGATCTTCAGCGTCAATATCCATAGCTACTTCAGTATCTTCATCGAATTCGTCTGCATCCAACTCATCTGCTGTCGCATCTGGAATGCTGCTTAAATCAAAGTGTTGAGCTTGATCTAAAGTGAAATTCAGGCGTCCACCCATCACGCTCGCCAGTTCTTCTAGACCTTGTTTGTTGAGGGAGGAGAACAATTGAATTGAGAAATCCAATTTCATCTTTTTCAATTGGGCTTTAACTTCTTGCAATGCCTTAGAAGCAGGGCCACGGTTGAGTTTGTCGGACTTGGTGAGTAGTACATGCACAAACAATTTACGCGAATAAGCCCATTCCAACATCATCACGTCAAAGTGCTGTAGCGGATGACGAATATCCATTAACAATACTAAGCCTTGTAAGCTTTTACGCTGAATCAGGTAGTTTTCTAACTCTTTTTGCCACACGATTTTCATCGCTTCAGGCACGGCTGCATAACCATAACCGGGTAAGTCGACCAGACGTTGGTCAGGATTCCCCAGACTGAAAAAGTTAATCATCTGCGTACGACCCGGTCTTTTCGAGGCACGAGCTAATTGCTTTTGGTTGGTTAAGGCATTGATAGCACTAGACTTACCTGCATTTGAACGACCCGCAAAGGCAATTTCATAACCTGTATCTTCAACACAAAGATTGAGCTTCGGGGCACTCATTAAAAACTCGGCTTTACGCAGCCAGTTGAGAGCGCGCACAGCATATTCAGTAACTGCAGAATCTACCTTTTTTTCATAGCTAATTTTTTGCTTTGGGGCAGCAGCAATCTTACTGTTTTTGGATTTTCCTCGGCTGTGGTGCATAACTCAACTTCAATTTATGATCTACAATCAGCCATTATAATAGAAGTCGGGCAGGCAATCGACCTTTGCAACATAAAGTCGGCAATCTTGTCGAGAAAAGACTTCAGTCTACAAGATTGATCAAGCTAATCGGGGAGTGTGTTGCAAACTTATTCTGCGAAGGGGTACCAAGCACATCAGCTAGGGTGTATTGGTCTAAGCTGTTGTAAAACTCATCTAAGGCATTATCTAAAATACCTTTCAGACCACAGTTAGAGCGGAGTACACAGGGCGGGGTATTGCATTCAACTATGTTTTGATCGGCTTGTAAAACCCGCACAATCTGCCCTAGTCTTAAATGTAGGGTTTCTGGGTTGAGTCGAATCCCACCACCACGACCGCGTGCGGTAATAATCCATTGCTGCTTTGCCATAAAATGCACGATTTTCATCAAGTGATTTTCAGACACTTGAAGTGCTTGAGCAAGTTCTGCAATGGTATGTGGCAGCGCTTTCGGCTGAGAGACATACATCAGAATTCGCAAAGCATAATCTGTAAATTTATTGAGCTGCATGAGGGTATTAATCGTCGATACGCAAAAAACAAAGGGCTAGTCTAGCATAACCTGACTAACCCACTCTATTTTATGCCGATGGCATCAGTTAGTGATGAACACCACCTGTACCAAAAGCTTCACTGTGGATATTTTCGGCAGGAACACCACGGGCAATCAGAGCTTTTTGTTGCTCAGCCATAAATGGCATTGGACCACATAAATAATAATCTGCTTGCGTTGGTAGAATCGCACTATCAATGGTACTCAAATCAAGACGACCTTTCGCATCAAAGTCTTGACCTAAAATATCACTTTGATGTGGAAACTCGTAAGCAGTAAAGGTACTTAGGCGAGGGTACTTCGCTTTTAAGTCATGAATGTGCTGTTTCATGGCATGCACTTGTTTACTACGACATGCATGAATGAAGGTTACAGGCTGAGGCATATCTAAAGTCACCAATTGATTCAGCATTGCCACCATTGGGGTGAGACCCACACCACCACTAATAAAGACATTACGTTTGTTTGGATCAATCAGGTAGAAGTTACCTGTTGGTGCAGAGACTTCAATTTCGGCACCAACGTCCAGACCATGTAGAGTATTTGAAACCCAGCCTGCAACCAAGTCGCCTTTTTCATCTTCACGTTTAACTGAGATGCGTAAATAATCTGCTTGAGGACTCGTTGAAAGGGTGTATTGGCGTGGTTGTTTTAGGCCAAGTTCTTCAACAAATACACGTACTGAAATGTACTGACCCGCTTCATATTGTGGTAAATCACCACCGTCTACAGGGGCAAGATAGAAAGAGGTGATTTCTTCACTTTCAACCACTTTTTTCGCGATTTTAAAGTTGCGCCAGCCTAACCAACTTCCTTTGGTTTGTTGATGCTGTTCATAAATTGCCTTTTCGGTGCTAATGAATAAGTCAGCCAACTGACCATAAGCAGCAGCCCACGCACCAATTAAAGGGTCTTCCATTGAAATACTTAAAACTTCGCTGATGGAATGTAGCAGATTTTCCCCAACAATATTGTAATCAGGAGCTTGAATATTCAAGCTCACATGTTTATGTGCAATCAGCTCAACCACTGGAAGCAATACAGAAGGATCTTCAATGTTTTCGGCATAAGCTAACACTGCGCCAGCCAAAGCTTGAGCTTGAGCACCGCTACGTTGGTGACCCATATTAAAGGTTTCTTTTAAAGCAGGGTTATTACCTAACATGCGGTTATAAAAATAACCTGTGAGCGCGACACCGTTTTCACGGAGGACAGGAACAGTTGCTTTTACAAGGTCAATTTGCTGCGGAGTCATGGTTGATCTCTCTTGGCTATCATTTATAAGATGTATTAAAAATATACCTTTAAAGATGTAATGTAAATACATCTTTATACTAAAAGGATAAAATATTTTCAGGCGTATAGGAAAGTTTTTGATGTGATGGTGAATTCTTTAACATTTTTAATATCTTCGTTTGCTCTTTTGGGATGTTTATTATTGCGCCTATAGGAATGTTTTTTATATTTCTATGAAACATTATATGGAATTGATGTTTCATTTAGCGTTTCTTCAACTGATTACGTAGATTTTCTTTAGTGTTCAATGGTGACAAGGCGTGAGGTATTGATTCATCAAGAGGTCTTTTTATTATTTGATTATGAATAGCGATGTCGAAAAGCATAGGGCGTTTCGCCTGTCCACTTTTTGAAGGCGCGAGCAAAAGAGTTCACTTCTTGAAAACCGAGTAGATAAGAGACCTCACTAGGGCTAATTGAGGAGCGGGTGAGATAGTGTTCGGCTAGAGCTTGGCGCGTGTTATCCAAAATGCTTTGGAAGTTGGTCTGCTCTTCCTCTAAAAGTCGTTGTAAGCTACGCTTACTGAGCGTCAGTTTTTCTGCGACATCCTCAATTCGGCTAAATCCAGCAGGTAAATATTCTAGTAAAATTGTTTTTACTTTTTCTTGGGTTTGCACCGCATTGTTTAAATTCAGCAGATTTTGTCTGAGATTGGGCTCAAAAAATGCCCACATGGTTGGGTTTGCTGTCAAGAAGGGTTTGGTGCAGTCTACGTGTGAAAAACTGATCGAAATTTTTGAGCCTTTCTTTGGGGTGACACCAAAGTAGTCTCGATAGGGCGTGAGTTGTTCGGGGAGCTCAGGTAAAGTGATTGCTAGTGGTATAATATGGCTACGCAGGCATAATCGTGCCAACTGCGTAAAAAAGACCAATTCTGTCAGTATCAGACTTTGGGGAATGGCTGCGCCGACTTGATAGAACTCAATGTCTAAGCGCATTTGCTGAGCATCGGTTGCTGTATTTAGATGAATAGGGCCAATCAATTTTTTAAACAGCGCTATGCGTTCCAAAGCAACGCTTAAATTGGGGCTGCATATACACGCAAAAATGGCGGGATCGAAAAGTTCTACTGAGAGCATTTGCCCGATTTTAAGCGGTAAATGCTCAATATTTGCAATATGCTCAACAGCTTCCCAAAATTGAAAATAATGTTGTGGTGTGAGTTCCATTTTTTCACGGTTAAACGCATCTAATGGCAGGGCAGCTTGTCGAACTACATCTTCAGGTCGGATGCCTAAATCAATCAAAAAAAGCCTCCAATTAGGTTGCAGTACAAACTTTGTTGCATATTTCATGGCGGCAACCCCTGCATTAGATATTGTGATTTCATGTGAATGAGTCGCTGGCTTTATTTAACGACTGACATGACCATCATATCGAAAATACGATCCCCAAACCATTTGCGCACAAAAATCATGAGTTTGGCATACTTGCCACCCACATATCGGGTCTTTGGTTGCTTTGCATTAACGGCTTTTATCAACATATCGACCACGACTTGTACATCTGAGAGCTCACCTTTACGCACCGATTCATTGGTAGCATGGGCAACCGATTGCGCCATGTGGGCATAAGCACCTGTACCTGAACGTGAGAGCATGGGTTGGAGCATGACGTCGGCAAATTCAGTATTAATCGCACCAGGTTCGATCACAACCACATCAATATTAAAAGCTTTCAGCTCTAGACGTAGGCAATCTGACCAGCCTTCAACAGCATGTTTACTGGCATGATACCAACTGCCGAGCGGCGTATAAATTTTGCCACCCATAGAGGAGATGTTGATGATGCGCCCTTTATTTTTTTGGCGCATGGCGGGCAAAACTTGTTGGGTCAATTCAGCCATGCCAAACAGATTCACTTCAAATTGATAGCGGGCGTCTGCAATCGACGTATCTTCCATGGCACCGTATAAGCCAAATCCTGCACAGTTAATCAGGATATCGACACCTTGGGTTTCTCGTTCAATCTGTTGGATGACTTGATGAATATCTTCAGATCGGCTGATGTCCATTTTTAATGTACGAGCGCCGAGTATTTTTAGCTCATTCATTGCTTCAAGACGACGTGCTACAGCATATACGAGGGCGCCTTGTTGTAATAAGGCGCGTGTAAATGCTCTACCCATGCCTGATGATGCGCCTGTAATTAATACCACTTGTTCTTGGGCTTTATTCATTTCACTATCCTCAATACTTTGTTGATCTAACTTGATGATTGAATTTTAGTGATTGAGTCCAGCTTTCTGACATCCGATCATGCCAAGTTATATGCAGATGACGTCATGTTGTAATGGAGTATTTAATCGTCGTACATAAAAAACGTCACCAAAAATTGGTGACGTTGAATGAAGGTTGTAAGCAGTTAGGCGCGCATTACTTACCAAAAATAGACCCTAAAATACCACGCATAATTTTCTGTCCAGTACTGCCACCCAGACTACGTGCTGCACTTTTGGCAAAGGTTCCGACTGTGTCTTGAATTAGCTTCTCACGCTGTTTAGCTGAGCGCTCAGCTTCTTTTTGCTGTTCTTTGGCAACACGCTCCTGTTCACGCGCTTGTTGTTTGGCAATTGCTTCCGCTTCTTTGGCTTGTTGTTTTGCGAGCTGCTCTTGTTCTTTGGCTTGTTGTTTTTCTTGCTCTATCTGTACCGCTTGTTGTTGGCGTTCAGCGACTTTGTTTTGTAACAATTCAAAGGCACTTTCGCGGTCTAATGTTTTCTCATAAATGCCAGCGACAATACTTTGTGAGATTAAGACCTGACGTTGTTCAGGGCTAATCGGGCTGAACGATGAGTAGGGAGGCATGACCCATGCACGTTCTACAATTTGCGGTGTACCTTGCTCATCAAGGCAGCTAATCAGCGCTTCCCCGACAGCTAGTTCGGTAATGGCTTGTTCAACCTTAAATTCAGGATTGGCACGGAAGGTATCTGCTGCTGTTTTTACAGCCTTTTGGTCTTTTGGGGTGAAAGCACGCAACGCATGCTGAATACGGTTACCCAACTGCCCCAAAACGCTTTCGGGTAAATCAAGAGGATTTTGGGTGACAAAGTAGATCCCCACACCTTTAGATCGAATTAGACGGACCACCTGTTCAATTTTTTCTTGTAGTGCTGCACTGGCATTATCAAACAATAAATGCGCTTCATCAAAGAAGAACACCAGTTTAGGCTTGTCCATATCACCCACTTCAGGGAGCTGTTCAAACAGTTCGGAGAGCATCCACAATAAAAAGGTTGCATACAACTTCGGCGTATTCATCAGCTTGTCTGCAGCTAAAATATTGATATAGCCGTGTCCATTACTGTCGGTTTGAATAAAGTCGAGAATATTTAAGCTAGGTTCACCAAAGAATTGATCACCACCTTGATCGGCTAGAGCCAGTAAATTGCGCTGAATGGCACCAAGACTAGCAGGCGATAGATTGCCATATTCTGCTTTAAACTCAGCAGCATGTTCGCTGACATAGCTAATCATGGCTTTTAAGTCTTTAAAGTCGATCAATAGTAGACCTTGATCATCCGCAATACGAAACACCGCAGAAAGGACACCTTCCTGAGTATCATTTAAATTCAGCATGCGCGCTAGAAGTAATGGGCCAATTTCTGTAATTGTTGTACGAATAGGATGACCTTGTTCAGCAAATAAATCCCAAAACACTACAGGGGATGCGGCAAACGGAATACTATCAATACCTAAGCTTTTGATACGTTCATCAAACTTAGGATTGGCTGTTCCTGCTTGGGCTAAGCTTGAAACATCACCTTTGGCATCAGCCAGAAACACGGGTACACCGAGTCGTGAAAAACTTTCAGCTAATACTTTTAAAGTGATGGTTTTGCCTGTCCCTGTTGCACCAGCAATTAAGCCATGGCGGTTAGCAAATTTTGAATGTAGAACCACGTCTTGTTGGGTATCACTGGTTTTTTTTGCAATGATAATCGGTGTACTCATATTTCTTCCTATTCGGTTTTCTTGTGATGGCTATTCAATTGTTTTAGTGCGTTTTCTATATCTTGAATTAAATCGTTAGGATGTTCCAGTCCTATACAAAAGCGAACCAATAAACCTTGTTGTAAATGTGTATGTTCAAGCAGACGCATGTCTTTGAGATCATAGAGCATCACTAAACTGACGGGACCACCCCAGCTAAAACCCAGTTTAAACAAAGACAAGGCATCACAAAAATGACGAATATCTTGTAAGTTAAACTCTGGTTTAAAAATCACACTGACCAAACCTGCACTGTGTTGTTCTATGCAAATATCTTTCCAAAAGGAGTGACCTGCAGTATTCGGATCTGCTGGGTGTAAAACTTGTACAAATTCAGGTCGTTGCTTTAGCCAAGTGAGGAGTTGTATTGCACTTTGCGACTGTGCAGCATAGCGAACACGCATCGAGGCCAGACTGCGCTGCACTTGAGCAACATCATCTCCCGATACACAAATGCCTTGAATGGCATGCATTCGAAATAATTGATGGTGCAAATGTTGCTTACGTGTGACCACAGAACCCATCAAGATATCACCGCCACCGCTGGGGTACTTGGTTAGGGCATGTACGGTCATATCGACACTTAAATGTGCATCACTAAAATCAAAAGCATTAAAGGCAAGACCTGCTCCCCAAGTATTATCCAAAGCGGTGAGTATGTTATGTGCTTGTGCCTTTTTAACAAGTCCAGCTAAATTGGGAAACTCTAAAGTGACTGAGCCTGCTGCCTCTAACCAGATTAGTTTTGCTTTTTCCGTTGGCTGAAATGAGTTCACATCAATGGCGTTATAGACTTTGACCGTAATGTCATAGCGCTTTTCCAGATTGCGCAGATGCTCCATGTTCGGACCGTAAATATTGTCTGCAACCCAAACTTCATCACCCTGACTGAGAAAACATGAATTGACTAGATTAATGGCGGATAAACCACTGGGTGCCAGTAAGCAATATTTACCCCCTTCAATTTGTGCAATGTTATCGCCCAATGTGAATGTGGTAGGAGTGCCATGGGTGCCATAACTGTAATCATATTCATCTGTCCAATGGCGATTAAATAGTGCATCGGTATTTTTAAAAATGATCGTTGATGCACGATAGAGGGGAGGTTGAATGGTTGAAATGGATTGCGGGGCTTGTCTTGGTGCATGGATTAAAGCGGTTTGCGGATTTTTCTTCACGAATCGACTCAACATAAAGCGCTAAATTGTTTTAGCTTAAGAGAAAGTGATGAAATAGGCTAGAAAATTGAGTAAATGTAAGTAAAGCTCAGCAAAATAAAAAAGTTGGCTTCAATTTTGCTAAACCATCTGAAGAGATAGCATAAAAGAAGGCTTAAGCGCATGAAGTCGCATTTAAAAGTACATTATTTTCAGCATATTGCTGGTGAAGGGTTCGGTAGTTGTTATGAATATTTGAAAAAGCAAGGTGCTGTTATAAGTGCAACGGAGTTTTTTGCATTACCCGTTGATCAGGCTCTGGAAATTGAAGCTTTACCCAACATTGAAGATGTGGATTTACTTATCATTATGGGGGGAACAATGAGCGTTAATGATGAAGTAAATTATCCATGGCTAAAGATAGAAAAACGTTGGTTACGTCGGTATTTGGCATCAGGTAAACCTGTCATTGGGCTATGCTTAGGGGGGCAGTTGATTGCAAATGCACTTGGGGCTGCTGTGAGTCGAAATGAACAACAGGAACTAGGTTGGACAACAGTACGGAAAATTCAACATGTGCCAATAGAATGTTTTGAGCTACCAGAACAATTTAATGTAATGCAATGGCATAGTGAAACGTTTGAAATTCCTAAAGGGGCTATTCATTTGGCAGAAAATACCATCTGTCGTAATCAAATGTACCAAATTGGCAAAAACGTATTGGGTTTTCAGTTTCACCCAGAAATCACACCTGAAACATTAGACTTGTTTTTAGAGAATGATGATGAGTTGAGTAAATTTTCAGGGCGTTATGTCACCGCGGAAACAGAATTGAAAAAAACACCTAAATTAAATTTTATTGAAGGAAATCAGATTCTTAACAGGGCTATTGAATATGTGCTCCGACAAACAATATATTGATGATTTTTTAAGCTACTGAAAATGCAAACAAATTGAAAATATTGTAAAAACTCGAAAATCAATTTGCTTATGCATTAAACAATGGCTATAATGAGCGACCCTTTAATGAAAGGGGGTTGGCTACGAATAAAGTAGTTAACATCGTGACAGTCGTGGCATCGATCATGACCTTAGTGATATTTCACTGCTCTTGACACTTACCTTAAATAGTGGGGTGAGATGCGTCAAGAGTGATTCTTTATATATTTGGCTTGGAGTTTACTGGTATGTCTAACCAGAGAATTCGTATCCGTCTTAAGTCTTTTGATCACCGTCTAATTGATCAATCAGCTCAAGAAATCGTAGAAACAGCAAAACGTACTGGTGCACAGGTTTGTGGTCCAATTCCAATGCCTACACGCATTGAACGTTTTAACGTTTTAACATCACCACACGTTAATAAAGATGCGCGTGACCAATACGAGATCCGCACTTACAAACGTTTGATCGACATCGTTCAACCTACAGACAAAACTGTAGATGCATTGATGAAGTTGGATCTTGCAGCTGGTGTTGATGTTCAGATCGCATTGGGTTAAGGCTTTCGGGTTAATTAACTCTCTAAGTTAATTAGGCCGCTTTTTTAGAGGTTTATGCACATGGCTATTGGTTTAGTCGGTCGCAAGTGCGGTATGACACGTATCTTTACAGATGCTGGTGTTTCTGTGCCTGTTACAGTGATTGAGGTTGATCCTAACCGCATCACTCAAATCAAAACGCTTGAAACTGATGGTTATCAAGCGATTCAAATCACTACTGGTGAACGTCGCGAATCTCGCGTAACTAACGCTCAGAAAGGTCACTTCGCTAAAGCGGGTGTTGCTGCTGGTCGTTTAGTTCAAGAATTCCGTGCAACAGAAGCTGATCTTGAAGGTCGTGAAGTTGGTGGAACTATCGGTGTAGACTTGTTTACAGTGGGTCAAGTTGTTGACGTAACTGGCCAGTCGAAAGGTAAAGGTTTCCAAGGTGGTGTTAAGCGTTGGAACTTCCGTACGCAAGACGCAACTCACGGTAACTCAGTTTCTCACCGTGTTCTAGGTTCTACAGGTCAAAACCAGACTCCTGGTCGCGTATTCAAAGGCAAAAAAATGGCTGGCCATTTAGGTGCTGAACGCGTAACTGTACAGGGTCTAGAAATTGTATCTATCGACGCAGAACGTTCAGTTTTAGTAGTAAAAGGTGCGATTCCTGGCGCTACTGGCGGTGACGTAACTGTTCGTCCTACGATCAAGGCCTGAGGGGAAATAACGTGAATTTAAATACTGTTTCCGGCTCTGCTGTTGAATTATCAGAAGTTGCGTTCGGTCGTGAATTCAATGAAGCTCTTGTACACCAAGTTGTTACCGCTTATTTAGCTGGTGGCCGTCAAGGTTCAAAAGCTCAGAAATCACGTGCAGACGTTTCTGGCGGTGGTAAAAAACCATTCCGTCAAAAAGGTACTGGTCGCGCTCGTGCGGGTTCTATTCGTAGCCCAATCTGGGTAGGTGGTGGTAAAACTTTTGCTGCTCGCCCACAAGATTGGTCTCAAAAAGTTAACCGCAAAATGTACCGCGGTGCAATGCAATGTATCTTAGCTGAACTTGTTCGCCAAGATCGTCTAGTATTAGTTGAAGAGTTTGCTGTTGCTGCTCCAAAAACTAAAGAGTTGCTTGCAAAACTTAACGACTTGAATGCTACTCGCGCATTGATCGTTACAGAAGCTGTAGATGAGAATCTATACCTTGCAGCGCGCAACATTCCACACGTTGATGTGGTTGATGCTGCTGCTATCGATCCTGTTAGCTTGATCGCGTTCGATAAAGTTGTTATGTCTGTAGCTGCTGCTAAGAAAATTGAGGTAGAACTCGGATGAACAACGAACGTATCTATCAAGTCCTACAAGGACCTGTATTCTCAGAAAAAGCACAAGTTTTAGGTGAAACTGCTGGTGTTCAAGTTTTTAAAGTTGCACTTGATGCAAACAAACTTGAAATCAAAAAAGCGGTTGAGCAATTGTTTGGTGTTCAAGTTGTTAAAGTTAACACAACGATCACTAAAGGTAAGACTAAACGCTTTGGTAAAACATTAGGACGTCGTTCTGATGTTAAAAAAGCATACGTCACCCTGAAAGCTGGCCAAGATGTTGAAATGGCTGACTTGGGCGATACCGCTGAAAGCGCAGCGGAATAAGGACGAGAATTATGCCAATTCAAAAATGTAAGCCAACGTCTCCTGGACGTCGCTTTGTAGAGAAAGTCGTTCACGACCATCTTCACAAAGGCGCGCCTTATGCTCCGTTGGTTGAAGCTAAAAAACGTACTGGTGGTCGTAATAACAACGGTCACATCACGACTCGTCACGTTGGTGGCGGTCACAAGCAGCACTATCGTCTAGTTGACTTCAAACGTAACAAAGATGGTATTCCTGCAACTGTAGAGCGTATTGAATACGATCCTAACCGTACAGCACACATTGCACTAGTATTGTATGCTGATGGTGAGCGTCGCTACATCATCGCGCCTAAAGGCCTTCGCGCTGGCGATAAAGTTCAATCTGGTAACGATGCACCAATTCGTCCAGGTAACTGTTTACCGCTTCGCAACATGCCTATCGGTTCTACTCTTCACAACATTGAACTTAAAATTGGTAAAGGCGCGCAATTAGCTCGTTCTGCTGGTACTTCAGTTCAGTTGTTGGGTCGTGACGGTTCTTACGCCATCGTTCGTTTACGTTCTGGTGAAATGCGTAAAATTCACGTTGAGTGCCGTGCAGTTCTTGGTGAAGTTTCTAACCAAGAAAGCAACCTTCGTTCACTTGGTAAAGCAGGTGCAGCACGCTGGCGTGGCGTTCGTCCTACCGTTCGTGGTATGGCGATGAACCCAGTAGATCACCCGCACGGTGGTGGTGAAGGTCGTAGCAAAGGTATTCAACCTGTAAGCCCATGGGGTCAAAAAGCTAAAGGGTACAAAACACGTACCAATAAGCGTACGACTAAGATGATTATTCGCGACCGTCGCGTTAAGTAACAAGTAAAGGAATCTGACAATGCCTCGTTCTCTGAAAAAAGGCCCATTCGTCGATGCGCACTTGTTCGCTAAGGTTGAAGCGGCTATCGCGGCTAATAACCGTAAGCCGATCAAAACTTGGTCGCGTCGTTCGATGATCCTCCCAGATTTTGTTGGTTTAACAATTTCTGTACATAATGGCCGTAACCATGTTCCAGTGATCGTATCTGAACATATGGTTGGTCACAAACTTGGTGAATTCGCGCCAACTCGTACCTATCGTGGTCACGGTGTTGACAAGAAATCTAAACGTTAAGGTGCTATGATGGAAGTTACTGCTAAATTACGCGGTGCCGCTATCTCGGCACAAAAAACTCGTTTGGTTGCAGACCTAATCCGTGGCAAATCTGTTGCTCACGCGCTTAATATTCTTAACTTTAGCAACAAAAAAGCTGCAGTTTTGGTTAAAAAAGCATTGGAATCTGCGATTGCAAACGCTGAACACAATAACAGTTTAGATGTAGACGACCTTAAGGTTACTACGATTTACGTTGATGAAGGCACTAGCCTTAAGCGTATTATGCCACGTGCTAAAGGCCGTGCAGATCGTATTACTAAGCGTACTTGTCACATTACCGTTAAGGTAGGGGTTTGATATGGGTCAGAAGGTTCATCCAATCGGTATCCGCCTTGGTGTTGTAAAACGTCATAACGCCAACTGGTATGCGAGTCCGAAACAATACGCTGAATACTTGCTTAAAGATCTTCAAGTTCGTGAGTTTTTAACTAAAAAACTTAAGAATGCGATGATCAGCAATATTCTTATCGAACGTCCTACGGGCGCTGCTAAAGTAACAATTAGCACTGCACGTCCTGGTATCGTGATCGGTAAAAAAGGCGAAGATATTGAGAAATTACAGCGTGAACTTACTCAGATTATGGGTATTCCAGCGCAAGTAAGTATCAATGAAATTGATCGCCCAGACTTAGACGCTCGTTTAGTTGCTGAAGCAATCGCTTCTCAATTAGAAAAACGTGTAATGTTCCGTCGTGCTATGAAGCGTGCGGTTCAAAACACAATGCGTGCTGGTGCTAAAGGTATTAAAGTTGAAGTATCAGGCCGTTTAGGTGGTGCTGAGATTGCTCGTACTGAATGGTATCGTGAGGGTCGTGTACCTTTGCATACACTTCGTGCAGACATCGACTATGCAACTATGCGTGCTGAAACGACTTACGGTACCATTGGTGTTAAAGTTTGGATCTTCCGTGGTGAGATCTTGGGTGGCATGAAACAAGTCATGAACCCAGCTCCAGCTGAAGAACGTCCAGCTAAACGTGGTCGTGGTCGTGGTGAAGGTCAAGAGCGTCGTGGTCGTCGCAATGATCGTTCTGCTGAAAAAGGAGAATAATCCATGTTACAACCTAAACGTACTAAATTCCGTAAAGTGCAGAAAGGCCGTAACACTGGTCTAGCTCACCGCGGTAGCTCGGTATCTTTTGGTACAATCGCACTTAAATCTGTTGAGCGTGGTCAAATGACTGCTCGTCAAATTGAAGCAGCGCGTCGTACAATCAGCCGTCGTATTAAACGTGGTGGTAAGATCTTTATCCGTGTTTTCCCAGACAAGCCGATTACTTCTAAGCCTCTTGAAGTGCGTATGGGTAAAGGTAAAGGTTCTGTGGAATACTGGGTTTGCCAAATCAAACCAGGTAAAGTCTTGTACGAAATTGATGGTGTTAACGAAGAATTGGCTCGCGAAGCGTTTACGCTTGCAGCTGCTAAACTTCCGTTTAAAACCACTATCGTGACTCGGACGGTAATGTAATGAAAACTAAAGATCTACGTGAAAAGTCGGTAGAAGAGTTGACAGCTTTGCTTGATGAGCAACAGCTAAACCAATTCCGTCTTCGTATGGCAAAAGCAACTAGTCAATTGGGTAAATCGCATGAAGTTGCGCTTACTCGTAAGACAATTGCTCGTATCAAGACACTCCTTACCGAAAAACAGGGGAACGGACAATGAGTGAACAAACAGTTCGCACGTTAACCGGCAAAGTAGTAAGCGACAAGATGGACAAGTCTATCGTAGTACTTATCGAACGCCGCGTTCAACACCCGTTGTATGGCAAATCAATCCGCCGTTCAACTAAATTACACGCTCACGATGAGAACAACACAGCTAAAACTGGCGACGTTGTGACTATCAAAGAAAGCCGCCCAATTTCTAAAACTAAGTCTTGGACTCTAGTTGAAGTTGTTGAAGCTGCTGCTGAGTAATTAGACGTATCTGTTGCATCATCGGTTAATTTCGAGTACTCTTTGAGCCTTTCGAAATTGAGACCGGTGATGCTCGGTTTTGGAGTAGGGCAATGATTCAAACCGAAAGTATGCTAGACGTAGCAGACAATAGTGGTGCTCGCCGCGTACAATGTATTAAAGTACTTGGTGGTTCACATCGTCGTTATGCTTCTGTTGGCGACATTATTAAAGTTACTGTAAAAGAAGCTATTCCACGCGCACGTGTTAAAAAAGGTGACGTGATGAATGCTGTAGTTGTACGTACAAAATTCGGTATCCGTCGTCCAGACGGTTCAGTGATTCGTTTCGACGATAACGCTGCTGTTATTTTGAACAACAACAAAGCGCCGATTGCAACTCGTATTTTCGGACCAGTGACTCGTGAACTTCGTACTGAACAGTTCATGAAAATTATTTCACTGGCTCCTGAAGTTCTATAAGAGGCAATCATGGCTAAGATTAAAAAAGGCGATCAAGTAATTGTGATCGCAGGTAAAGAAAAAGGCAAACAGGGTACTGTTCTGTCTGTTTCAAATGACCGTGTTATGGTTGAAGGCCTTAACTTGGTTAAGAAGCATCAAAAGCCAAACCGTGCAACAGGTGCTGAAGGCGCTGTCGTTACACAGGAAGCTTCGCTTCATATTTCTAACGTGGCAATTTTTAATGCTACAACCCAAAAGGCTGACCGTGTTGGTTACCAAGTGATTGATGGCGCGAAAACTCGTGTTTATAAATCAAATGGTGAATCAGTGGCGGTAGCGAAGTAATAGGTTGAAAAGGCAATGGCCAGACTTAAAACGCGTTACAACGACGAACTTAAGGCTCAATTACAAGAGACTTTAGGCGTTAAAAATGTGATGGATATTCCTCGCATTACTAAAATCACGATCAACATGGGTGTTGGCGCAGCTGCTGCTGACAAAAAACTCCTTGATGGTGCTCTTGCTGATATGCAAGCTATCGCTGGTCAAAAACCAGTTCTTACATTAGCTCGTAAATCAATCGCGGGTTTCAAAATCCGTGATGGTTGGCCGATTGGTTGTAAAGTTACTTTACGCGGCGAACGTATGTACGAATTCTTAGACCGTTTGATCTCGATTGCGATCCCTCGTATCCGTGACTTCCGTGGTTTCTCTTCGAAATCATTTGATGGTCGTGGTAACTACTCAATGGGTCTTAAGGAACAAATTATGTTCCCTGAAATCGATTTTGATAAGATTGATCGTATTCGTGGTATGGATATTACCATCACTACGACTGCTCGCACCGATGACGAAGGCCGTGCGCTTATGCGTGCATTCGGCTTCCCGTTCAAATAAGAGGTCGATATGGCTAAGAAAAGTATGATTAATCGCGAATTGAAACGCGAAGCTACTGTTGCTAAATACGCTGCAAAACGTGCTGAATTAAAAGCTGTTATTGCAAACGTAAATGCAAGCGACGAAGAGCGTTTCGAAGCGATGATGAAATTACAAGCATTACCACGTAATGCATCTCCAGTACGTTTACGTAACCGTTGTGGTTTAACTGGTCGTCCTCATGGTTACTTCCGTAAGTTCGGTTTAAGCCGTAACAAATTACGCGATACAGTAATGCAAGGTGATGTACCGGGCGTTGTTAAGGCAAGCTGGTAAGGAGCACTATAGATGAGTATGCAAGATACCGTTGCCGACATGTTAACTCGTGTTCGTAACGCACAAATGGCGAAGAAGCAAACTGTTTCTATGCCAAACTCTAAGTTGAAGGTTGCAATTGCAAATGTTCTTCAACAAGAGGGTTACATTTCAAATGTAGAAGTTGCTGATGCTGAAGGCAAAGCGACGCTTACTTTGACTTTAAAGTATTTCGAAGGCAAACCAGTTATCGAAACTGTGAAACGCGTAAGCCGTCCTGGTCTACGTCAGTATCGCGGTAAAGATGCACTTCCAAGCGTTAAGCAAGGTTTAGGTATTGCAATTGTTTCTACAAGCAAAGGCATCATGACTGATCGCGCTGCACGTGCTGCAGGTATCGGTGGTGAAGTTATTGCTTTTGTTTCTTAATAGGTGATTCCTCATGTCTCGTGTGGCTAAAGCCCCAGTAACTGTACCTAACGGTGTAACAGTTACTCAGAACGGCCGGCAGGTCGAAGTGAAAGGTAGCAAAGGTACTTTGTCTTTCACCCTGCATGCGCTGGTCGAGCTTAAACAGGAAGACGGTATTCTAGCGATTGCTCCAAAAGCTGAGTCGAAAGACGCTTGGATGCAAGCTGGTACTGCTCGCGCTGTGCTTAACAACCTTGTAAAAGGTGTGAGCGAAGGCTTCGAACGTAAGTTACAACTTATCGGTGTTGGTTATAAAGCTGCGGTTAAAGGTAACATTGTTAACCTTAACCTTGGTTTCTCTCACCCGATCGACTATACGCTTCCTGAAGGTGTAACTGCTGAAACTCCTACAGCAACTGAAATTATTCTTAAATCTGCTGATAAAGCACGTTTAGGTCAAGTTGCTGCAGATATCCGTGGTTACCGTCCACCAGAGCCTTATAAAGGTAAAGGTGTTCGTTATTCTGACGAAGTTGTACTTCGTAAAGAAGCTAAGAAGAAATAAGGCGCGAGGTTCTTATGAACGAAAAGAAACAATCCCGTTTGCGTCGTGCGAAAAGCACACGCTTGCACATTCGTGCATTGGGTGCGACTCGTTTGTGTGTAAACCGCACTCCGCGTCACATCTATGCTCAAGTTATCTCAGCAGATGGTGGCAAAGTTTTAGCGCAAGCTTCAACTTTAGATGCTACTTTACGTGCTGGTACAACTGGTAACGTTGAAGCAGCTACTAAAGTAGGTGCTTTAATCGCAGAACGCGCTAAAGCAGCTGGTGTTACTAAAGTTGCATTTGACCGTTCTGGTTTCAAATATCATGGTCGTATCAAAGCCTTGGCTGATGCTGCTCGTGAAAACGGCTTGGAGTTCTAATCATGGCTAAAGTTGAACAAAACGAAGGTCTTGTTGAAAAGCTGGTTGCCGTTGATCGTGTAGCCAAAGTTGTTAAGGGTGGTCGTATCTTCTCTTTCACAGCACTAACTGTGGTAGGTGATGGTAATGGTCGTGTAGGTTTTGGTCGTGGTAAAGCACGTGAAGTTCCAGCTGCTATTTCTAAAGCACTTGAAGCTGCTCGTCGCAACATGATTACTGTTGACCTTGTTAACGGTACTGTACAACACCCTATTAACGCGCGTCACGGTGCAAGCCGTGTTTACATGCAGCCTGCTTCTGAAGGTACTGGTGTAATCGCTGGTGGTGCTATGCGTGCAGTTCTAGAAGCTGTTGGCGTACGTAACGTATTAACAAAATGTTATGGTTCTACTAACGCTGCGAACGTAGTAAACGCGACTTTTAATGGTCTGCGTGATATGACTTCTCCTGAGAAGGTTGCTGCGAAACGTGGTCTTACAGTAGAACAAATTCAAGGGTAATCAATCATGAAAACGATTAAAGTTACCCAGACTAAATCTTCATCGCATCGCTTGAAAAATCACAAGCTTAGCCTTAAAGGTTTAGGTCTGCGTCGTATTGGTCATACTGTAGAAGTGCAAGATACGCCTTCTAACCGTGGTATGATCAACCAAGTCTACTATATGGTTAGTGTAGAGGAATAAGCCATGACTCTGCGTTTAAATGAGCTTGCACCTGCTGAAGGTGCAAAACGTGAAAATCGTCGTCTAGGCCGTGGTATCGGTTCTGGCGTTGGTAAGACTGGTGGCCGTGGTGTCAAAGGTCAAAATTCACGTAAGAGCGGTGGTACTCGTCCGGGCTTTGAAGGTGGTCAAACTGCGTTATATCGTCGTTTACCTAAATTCGGTTTCACTAGCCAAATCGCTTTAAAAACTGCTGAAGTACGTTTATCTGAGCTTACTAAAGTTGAAGGCGACATCGTTAGCCTAGAAACTTTAAAAGCTGCAAACGTTGTACGTAAAGATATGTTACGTGCTCGTATCGTACTTTCTGGTGAAATTACTCGTGCATTCACTGTTCAAGGTGTTGCTGTGACTAAAGGCGCTAAAGCTGCTGTTGAAGCTGCTGGCGGTAAAGTCGAGGAGTAATCGCTAGTGTCTATGTCTCCTAGTTCTTCAGGTCATGTCAATATGATGAAAGGCCAGCCATTTCATGTGAAATACCGTGAAATTATACGCCGTATGATGTTTCTCATCGGTGCATTATTGGTTTTTCGACTAGGAGCACATATTCCAGTACCAGGCATTAATAATGCCGCACTTGAAAATCTTTTTAATGCAAACCAAGGCACGATCCTTGGTTTGTTTAACATGTTTTCAGGTGGTGCATTAGAGCGTATGTCCATTCTTGCTCTTGGGATCATGCCGTACATTTCTGCATCGATTATCGTGCAGTTAATGTCTACAGTTATTCCTTCGCTGGAAGCTTTAAAAAAAGAAGGCGAACAAGGCAAGCGTAAGATTAATCAGTATACGCGACAAGGTACATTGTTCCTTGCACTTGTGCAGGCAATTGGGATGTGTGCTGGTCTGATCAGTCAAGGCATTACCTTAACTGCAGGTCTGGCTTTCTACGTACCAGCTGTAACCTCTTTGGTTGCAGGTACAATGTTCTTGATGTGGTTGGGTGAGCAAATTACCGAACGTGGGGTGGGGAATGGTATTTCCATGATCATCTTCGCCGGTATTGTTGCAGGATTGCCGAATTTGATTCTGCAATCACTATCATCAGTAGATAATGGTCAAACCAGTCTAATTGGCTTGG
Source organism: Acinetobacter sp. TUM15064 (assembly GCF_008980265.1). NCBI lineage: Bacteria > Pseudomonadati > Pseudomonadota > Gammaproteobacteria > Moraxellales > Moraxellaceae > Acinetobacter > Acinetobacter sp. TUM15064. The sequence goes on from NZ_BKFU01000006.1 coordinate 53,242, forward strand.
TTATTTTTGGTGTGTTATCTCTGGCTGTATTAGCTGCAATTGTGTTTATTGAGAAGGCGCAACGTCGTATTCCAGTAAACTATGCTCAAAAACAACAAGGACGTCGTGTGTTTACTGCACAACAGTCGCATTTGCCATTAAAAATTAATATGGCGGGTGTGATCCCGGCGATTTTCGCAAGTTCATTGCTTTTGTTCCCTGCGAGCTTAGGGCAATGGGTGGGTAGTGCAGATCCGAATGCGGGTATTATCAAACGTAGTTTGCAAGATTTGGCATTGGTGCTTTCGCCTGGTCAGCCGTTGTATTTGGTGCTCTTTGGTGCGTTAATTATCTTTTTCTGTTACTTTTATACAGCGCTTGTATTTAGCCCGAAAGAAGTATCGGAAAACTTGAAACGCAGCGGGGCTTATGTACCTGGTATTCGTCCAGGTGAGCAAACTGCTCGTTACTTAGATCATATTCTTAACCGTTTGACATTTATTGGTGCGATTTATATCACCATCATTTGCTTAATGCCGATGATTTTACAAAGCTCATTTGGTATTCCATTTTCTTTAGGTGGAACATCTTTGCTGATTGTTGTGGTGGTAGTGATGGACTTTATGGCTCAGCTGCAAGCACATCTCACCTCGCATCAGTACGATAATCAAACGTTAATGAGAAAAACGACTGCTCATCCTAAGGGATAAGCGCACTTGAGGTTTCATCATGAAAGTACAAGCTTCTGTAAAGAAAATTTGTGGTAGCTGTAAAGTTATCCGTCGTAATGGGGTTATTCGCGTAATTTGTAGCGCAGAACCTCGTCATAAGCAGCGTCAAGGTTAATCTGATCAAGACCTGTTGATTTCAGTAGGCTAATTAGGTTATTATCCGCCCCTCAAGATTTTTGTGGGGCGGTTGATTGTCTTAACTGCCTTTTTGGAGAAAATTGAATGGCTCGTATTGCCGGTGTAAACATTCCGGATAACAAGCATGCTGTTATCTCTCTAACGTACATCTTTGGTATTGGTCGCCACACTGCTAAGAACATCTTAGCTGCTGCAGGCATCGCTACTACTACTAAGATCCGTGAATTAGATGACGCTCAGCTTGATGCGATTCGTGCAGAAGTTGCTAAGGTTCCAACCGAAGGTGATTTACGTCGCGAAATTTCCATGAACATTAAACGTTTAATGGATTTAGGCTGCTACCGCGGTCTTCGTCATCGTCGCAGCTTGCCTGTCCGTGGTCAACGCACCAAAACTAACGCACGTACCCGTAAAGGTCCGCGCAAACCTATTAAGAAATAAGATTTCTGGAAGCTAAAAGATGGCTAAAGATACTCGCGCACGCAAGAAGGTCACTCGTACCGTCTCTGAAGGTGTTGCACACATTCACGCTTCTTTTAATAACACCATTGTGACTATTACCGATCGTCAAGGTAATGCACTGGCTTGGGCTACCTCTGGTGGACAAGGCTTCCGTGGATCACGTAAATCAACTCCGTTTGCTGCTCAGGTAGCTGCTGAAGTTGCTGGTAAAGCTGCTTTAGATTACGGTTTGAAAAACTTGGACGTCCTTGTAAAAGGTCCTGGTCCTGGTCGTGAGTCTGCGGTTCGTGCTTTAGGTGCAGTGGGTTATAAAATTAACAGCATTACCGATGTGACGCCAATCCCGCACAACGGTTGCCGTCCACCTAAAAAACGTCGCGTGTAAGGAGAAACATTCATGGCTCGTTATATTGGTCCAAAATGCAAACTCTCTCGCCGCGAAGGGACAGACCTGCAATTAAAATCTGGCGTTAAACCATTTGACGTCAAAACTAAAAAAGCTGCTAAAGCTCCTGGCCAACATGGCGGAGCTCGTGGTGGTAAACAATCTGAGTATTCACTACAATTACGTGAAAAACAAAAAGTACGTCGTATGTACGGTGTTTTAGAGCGTCAATTTAGTAATTACTATAAAGAAGCTGCTCGTGTTAAAGGCGCAACAGGTGAAAACTTGTTGAAATTGCTTGAAAGCCGTCTTGATAACGTCGTTTATCGCATGGGTTTTGGTTCTACACGCGCAGAAGCTCGTCAGTTAGTATCTCACCGCTCAATCACTTTGAATGGCCGTCGTGTTAACATCGCGTCAATCCAAGTTAAAGCTGGTGATGTAATTGCTGTACATGAAGGTGCTAAACAACAATTGCGTATCAAAAACGCAGTTGAATTAGCTGCACAACGTGGTATCCCTGCTTGGATGGAAATTGACCATTCTAAGTTGGAAGGTACGTTCAAAGCTGCACCAGATCGTTCAGATTTACCTGCTGAAATCAACGAAAGCTTGATTGTAGAATTGTATTCTAAATAATCCTTGAGGTAGCAATAATGACGCGTACTGCAAATGAGTTTCTAACTCCGCAAGCGATCAAGGTCGAAGCGGTTAGCGGGACCTCGGCAAAAGTTATTCTAGAACCCTTAGAGCGTGGCTTTGGTCATACTCTGGGCAATGCTTTACGTCGCATCCTTCTTTCTTCTTTGCCTGGCGCTGCTGTGGTTGAAGTTGAGATTGAAGGTGTCGAGCACGAGTACAGTACTTTGGAAGGCTTGCAGCAGGACATCGTCGAGCTCTTGCTGAACCTAAAAGGATTGTCTATTAAGCTGTTCGATCAAAATGAAGCTTATTTGACATTAGAGAAACAAGGTCCTGGCGACGTAACTGCCGCTGACCTTCGTTTACCTCATAATGTTGAAGTGGTTAACCCTGAACATTTGATCGGTACTTTAAGTGCTTCAGGCTCATTAAAAATGCGCTTGAAAGTTTCTCAAGGTCGTGGTTATGAAACTTCTGACTCGCGTTTCCCGGAAGGCGAAACTCGCCCTGTAGGTCGCTTACAGTTAGATGCTTCTTATAGCCCAATCAAACGTGTGTCTTACACAGTGGAAAACGCTCGTGTAGAACAACGTACAGACCTTGATAAATTGGTCATTGATCTTGAGACCAATGGTACAGTTGATCCAGAAGAAGCGATCCGCAAAGCGGCAACAATCTTGCAACAACAAATTGCAATTTTTGTTGATCTTCAGAAAGATCAAGCTCCTGTTGCTCAAGAACCTCGTGAAGAAGTTGATCCAATTTTGCTTCGTCCAGTAGATGATCTAGAGCTTACTGTTCGTTCTGCTAACTGTTTGAAAGCAGAAAACATTTACTACATTGGTGATCTAGTACAGCGCACTGAGGTTGAGTTACTTAAAACTCCTAACCTTGGTAAAAAATCGCTTACTGAGATCAAAGATGTTCTGGCTTCAAAAGGCTTACAACTCGGCATGCGTTTAGAGAACTGGCCACCAGCTAGTCTCCGTATGGACGATCGTTTCGCCTATCGTAGCCGTTAATTAAGTAGGACTATCACCATGCGTCATCGTAATAGTGGTGTGAAATTAGGCCGTACCAGCAGCCATCGTAAAGCGATGTTTCAAAACATGGCTAACTCTTTGTTTGAGCACGAGTTGATCAAAACAACTGTGCCTAAAGCAAAAGAGTTACGTCGTGTAGCTGAGCCTTTAATCACTTTAGCTAAAAACGATACTGTTGCAAACCGTCGCTTAGCGTTTGCTCGTACTCGTTCAGCATCAACTGTTGGTAAATTATTTACCGTTCTTGGCCCTCGTTACAAAGAACGTAACGGCGGTTATCTACGTGTTCTTAAAGCGGGCTTCCGTGCAGGTGATGCTGCGCCGATGGCTTACGTTGAACTAGTAGATCGCGAAGTTAAATAATTTCGTAGAACTATTCAGTTGTTCTTAAAAAAAGACCGGTGTTTCACCGGTCTTTTTTATGTCTTATTGTTTAACAATTTTTTTATTTTGACCCGTATTGACATATTTTGTGGGAAATATGCTTAAACTTGACATTGTGTATTGTCAGCTTTGTGGTTTAATAAGAACAGAATATAAGACAGGATAAAAACAACATGGATAAGCACGTCGATTTACTGATTGTAGGTGCTGGTATTTCTGGTATTGGTCTTGCCGCACATTTAACCAAGCATTGCCCACAACGTTCTTTTGAGATTATTGAACGTCGCGATAGCTTTGGTGGTACTTGGGATCTATTTAAGTACCCCGGAATTCGTTCTGATTCTGATATGTCGACCTTTGGTTTTAATTTTAAACCATGGCAGCAGGCGAGTGTACTGGCTGATGGTTCGTCGATTAAAGGCTATTTATCCGAAGTGATAGATGAACAAAAGCTCAAAGAAAAAATTCATTTTAAGCATCGTGTTTTAAGCGCCAATTATGATTCTGCACTAAAGAAATGGCAGGTGGTGATTGAGAATGCGAAAGGTAAAAAAGAGAACTGGATTGCAAACTTTGTGTTTGGTTGCACAGGCTATTATAACTATGATCATGGTTTCCAACCTGAGTTTCCAAATCAACAAGCATTCAAAGGGCAGTTTATTCATCCACAGTTATGGCCTGAAAACTTAGATTATCGCGGCAAAAAAGTAGTGATCATCGGTAGTGGCGCAACAGCAATTACGCTAGTACCTGCGATGGCCAAGGGTGGGGCTAGTCATGTGACCATGTTACAGCGTTCGCCAACCTATATTGCTTCAGTGCCATCTATTGATTTTGTATATGACAAAATGCGTAAAGTGTTACCTGAAGATGTAGCGTATAAACTGACTCGTGCGCGTAACATTGGGATGCAACGTGGAATTTATGCACTCGCGCAGAAACAACCGAAACTGCTACGCCGACTGCTGTTACAGTCGATTAAGATGCAGCTCAAAGGTAAAGTGGATATGAAACATTTTACCCCTGACTATAATCCGTGGGATCAGCGCTTATGTGTGGTGCCAGACGGTGATTTATTTAAAATTCTTCGTTCAGGTCAAGCCAGTGTTGAAACAGATCAGATTGAGCGCTTTACTGAAACGGGTATTCAATTAAAGTCTGGTCAGCATTTAGAGGCGGATATTGTTGTCTCAGCGACAGGTTTAGAAATTCAAATCTTGGGCGGCATTCAAGCAACGATTGATGGCGAACCTTTAGACACATCTAAACATATGTTGTATCAAGGCATGATGGTCAGTGATGTGCCGAATATGGCGATGATTATTGGTTATATCAATGCCTCTTGGACTTTAAAGGTGGATATTGCCGCAGAATACATTTGTCGTTTACTCAACTATATGGATCAAAAACAATGGACTGAAGTGATTCCTCAAGGGGATGCGACTGAGCTAATGCAAGATACGGTGATGGGAAGTTTAAGTTCTGGTTATATCGCACGTGCAGCAGGTGTTATGCCAAAACAAGGCAAGCATGCACCTTGGAAAGTGTCGAATAACTATTTAGCTGATCGTAAAGCATTAAAGAATGCTTCTTTTGAGGATGGTATACTGAAATTTGCTAAACGTGAGCTAGCATTGGATCAGAAACCCAAACTAGTGTCCTAACTTGCAAAACGACATAGATATGAAAGGAGCTTAGGCTCCTTTTTTAATGACTTGAGCAGTTCTCTTTTGGGGCTTTCTTTCAGGTTTGAACTATTAGATGATTTTGAACACTGAGAAAACAAAGAATAGGAAATGCGTTGAAAATCTTAGAAGAAGTCCATCAAATTCAATATACAGAATATAGGATTCACGCCAAAAAGTGGCAAACTGATTCGGGCGATCTATCTTTGGCACCCATAATTTTAATGCATGATTCATTAGGCTCAGTGAGCTTATGGCGAGATTTTCCTGCACAGCTGGCTCAGGCAACAGGCCGTGTGATTTATGCTTATGATCGACTGGGTTTTGGTTTATCCGATGCTCATCCGACTTCACTGGCATATAGTTTTGTATCCACGGAAGCCACACAGTGCTTTAAAGCAGTTTTGGATTATTTCTCGATACAGGATTTTATTATCCTTGGGCACAGTGTCGGAGGTGGGATGTCGATTGCGATTGCAGCAATTTATGCAGAATGTTGCCACGCCTTAATTACTATCTCTGCACAGTATACCGTTGAAGAGCTGACTCTAGCAGGCATTCGAGAGGCAAAACTAGGCTTTCAACAAGCAGGGCAAATAGAGCGTTTAGCCAAATACCACCCGAACAAAGCACAGTGGGTGCTTGATGCATGGACTGAAACATGGTTGGCCCCCGCTTTTCAGGATTGGAGTCTGGCTGAGATAATAGGCGGTGTCTGTTGTCCGACGTTGGTTATTCATGGTGAACTAGATGAATATGCAACCACGGCACAACCACAACAAATTTTTTCAGGGGTCACAGGACAAGCCGAATTACAAATTTTAGAGGGACTGCATCATATGCCGCATAAAGAGCAACCCGATTTGGTGGTTGCGTTGATTGCGGACTTTCTTGAAGCAAATATATAAATGCAATAGCCCATCTAGAGATGGGCTATTTGAGTTAAAGAGAACGTGAGATGAGTTCTTTCATGATTTCATTGGTGCCTGCGTAAATACGATTGGCGCGATTATCTAAATAGGCACGTGCAATTGGATATTCCAACATATAGCCATAGCCGCCATGTAGTTGCAGACATTCATCCACAACTTTAGAAAACATCTCTGAAATTTTATATTTAGCTGCTGCTGCTGCGTCAACCCCCAAATTATCTTCGAGTTGTAATTGCATACAACGATCCAGATAAGCCCGGCAAAAGTCAATTTCTGTACGCAACTCTGCCAGTTTAAAGCGGGTATTTTGAAAGCTAGAGATACTTTTTCCAAAGGCTTTACGCTCTTTGGTGTACTGAACAGTATGTGCCAGTGCTGCTTCTGCACCCGCTTGGCAAATAATCGCCACTAGCATACGCTCCCAAGCCAATTCCTTCATTAACATCATAAAGCCCATGCCTTCCAAACCGAGCAGGTTCTCTTTAGGGACTCGGACATGATCAAAAAATAATTCGCAGGTGTCTTGTCCTTTCATTCCAATTTTATTGAGAGGTTTGCCTTTACTGAAACCTACACGATCAGCTTCAACGATGATTAATGAGAGATTAGCTGAACCTTTCTCACTGTCACCCGTCTTACAGACCACAATCGCCATATCGCAGAGATAGCCATTGGTAATGAAGATTTTAGAGCCATTGATAATATAGTCATCTCCCTCTAAAACAGCCGTTGTTCGTACCGCTTGTAAGTCTGAGCCTGTGCCAGGTTCAGTCATCGCGATGGCTGTGACGGTTTCACCCGAAGCCATCCGCGTTAACCAATAGTGTTTTTGTGCTTCACTGCCAAAGTTATTGATATAGTTCGCGACAATGTCAGAGTGTAGTGAAAACCCTGTCGAGGAATCCATGGCATAGGCTTGTTCTTCAATCAAAATCATACTGTATAAACGGTCTACACCCGAACCACCATAAGCTTCAGGCATGGTGGCACACAGTAGTCCCATGGCGCCTGCTTTATTCCATAGCTCACGATCGACATGTTGTTGTTGTTCATATTTTTCAATATTGGGAACAACTTCTTTGGCATAAAACTTTCGCACAGTTTCTCGAAATGCCTCATGTTCAGCATTAAATAAATTACGCGGCAGCATATTGTTTAACGGGCGAATCGCGCCTGATTGCATGGAAGCTCATCCTGATGTTGTTATTTTGCTAGAAGATTAGTGAAAAGCAGGACATGCGACAATGGACTGAATGCTCAAATGCGGTTGATTTTTTGATGGGTTTTGCCAGTTGAAAAAATTGCGACATTTAACTAGTGGCGAGGGAGGTGTGATCGGTTAAACTAAGCCGTTGTAATTCATCTGGGGAATGTAATGACTGAAGAAATGAGCTTGGAAGAGCGTAAAGTAATCTACCGTGCACGTCGTGGTTTAAAAGAAATTGATGTGTACTTTGATCCTTATGTGAAAAATTATTATCTTCAGGCGGATCCTGCGGAAAAGGCCATGTTTGCAGCATTGGTTGAACAAGAAGACCCAGATTTATTGGACTGGTTCATGGAAGTGTCTGAACCACCGCACCCTGAAATGAAAACCTTGATTCAAAAGTTAAAGCATTATGTACATGGATAAGTGTAATGGATAATCGTCATTTTCAACTGAAACCTAGCCGTTTGGCTTATGTATTTCAGTTGTCAATTTATGCCATTTTAATGTTTGTACTCTATCAGCTATTGCCTTTGTGGTTATGGCTGATTGCTTTGGTCGCAGGTTTTATTTTATATCTGTTTTTTCTACGAGGGCCGCAACACTTTCAATTACAGTATTTGGATGGTCGAGATTGGTCCTTGTCGCATAAAACGCAAAGCGATGTGCAGCGTGTGCAGATCAGTCATATTATCGACCATCGTGCGTATATCGTGATCTATTTTCAACATTTCCGTGCCAAACCGATGTTGGTCTGGTGTGATCAGTTATCCTTGAGACAGTGGAAAGCGTTGAAAATACTCACTAAAATGCAGTAATTGTTGGACAATATTAGCTTTTATACTCTAACCAAACTATTGAAAAATAATAAATATAAACTGACTTCATCTCTCTTTGTCTGACAGTTCGGAAGAAATTTAACGCTATTTTCAAATTGTCAGACAACATTCTTATAGTTTGTTGTTCTTAAAATGTACATTCAAATCACCAACAGCAAACAAGGATAATCTTATGATGATTCCAACTTGGATGTTTCTAGTGGTAGCAATTGTGTTAGCGATTGTTATAGGACGATTAGGAACTGTGCTGAAGGAACGATTTGCACCAAACAAAGCCTAACTAGGCTTCTCAGTTCATAAGTAGCATGTGCCGAACCGTCGCTATGCTACTTTTTTTTGCCTGAAAAAAAATATGGGTGTCATTTAAGTCAATTTTCCGCTTTTTATTTCATGGCAGAGTAGTAGTCGGATTTAGAGTAAATACTCTTTTCTTCGGAAATTGCTTCTGCTATGTTTGTCAGCACGGACGCATACAATTATACAAATAGAGGACAGGAAAATGTCGCAAGTCCAAAAAATAGGCCAAGGTATGGCTGTTGTAGCGATTACAAGTTTATTATTTTCGGGTTGTTCACAAGTGGTTAAAACAGGTGCTAATGTTGCACTTGGGTTTAGTGAAAAACATATTGTTCCGCCTATATTGGCTATGGAAGATGCAGAGATGGTCTGCAATTCAGGCAATGCTTTGACGCCTGCGATTATGTCGACCAAAGATATGGGCGCAGACCCAACACGTATTGCGGTTTTACTCTATTCGGCTTCAGGTATTTGTGCGGAGAATCAGGCGCTAGAGTCAGAGCTTCGTTATTTACGTGCCTCTAAAGCAGGTAATGTTTCTGAAGCCCAGGATGCGCGTATTGAACAAAAACGTTGGGCTGCTATTGCTGCACAGCGTCAATATACAGGCTATCAATTGTTCCAAAACCGTTGGGAAAAAAAGTATAAAAAGCCACTGGGCGAAGGTTGCCCAAAAATGAACAGCGATTTAGATCAAACTGTATATATGCTGGGGATGTTGAGCGGTCTACAAGCGATGACTAATGATATTAACTCAGGTGGTGCAGTCAATGTTCCTAAAGACATTGCGGCTATTGTCGAGCGTGGCATGGTGTGTCTAGACAATGAAAAGTTTTGGGGTGCACCGAATGCAACACGTGCGGTGATTTGGACCTTGTTACCAGGTGCGGGTGAAGGTAAGCCTGATCCATATCAGACTTTAAAACAATCTATGCAAATCGGCGAGCAAAAAGGGGTGCGTTTAGCCCATGCGATGTATGCTATTGCAGCGCAAGCCAGTGGTGATGATGCGAAAATTCGTGATGCCTTGAAAAGTTATGCGGCTTCACATAGTGATGAAAAACAGACTAATCCACAGTTTAAGCTGATTGATAGTATGGCTTCGAGTATGGTACAAGGCATTTCTGATCGTTATTGGACTGAACATACAGGGACACGAACAGGTGATGGTGGTATGGCGCATTTCTGGGATGAAAAAGAAGATCGTTCAGAGTTGGATGAACTGTTTAATGAAAGTTAACCAATTTTAAACTGAGCCATGTAGTCAAAAAAATAACAATAAATAAATGAGTCACAGCATAAGGGCATGCGATGCAAGATCAATTTCTATATAGAAAAATCATTTTGATTGCGTTCGTCGTATCAATTTCGGCATGCCTACAGATTTTTAAAGATCAATTTATTTATTGGCGTGTGGATATTTTTCCTGAAGTTTGGCGTTTGTGGACTGCGCACTGGGTGCATGTGGGATGGATTCATTTTGCCCTTAATATGTTGGCATTTATGTGTCTGCCTTTTATTTTCCCACGCGTGCGTGTCTGGCATTTTGTGGCGTTATTGCTGATTTTACCGCCATTAATTAGTCTCAGTTTTTATTATTTTTTGGCCGATATTGAAGCCTATGCTGGGCTGTCAGGTGTATTGCATGGGATGTTCACTGCGATTGCCATCGTCCATTTGCTTTACCGTAAAGAGCGGATGTTTGCGAGTTTGGTGTTGTTTCTCATTTTAGGCAAACTGATTTGGGAAAATACCCTTGGGGCGAGTGCTACGGCTGAACTGATCGGGAGTCCAGTCTTAGTCGAAGCACATTTATTGGGTGTGATCTGGGGGATTGTGATTGCAGCTATGTATTTAATCGGGGTGAATCTATTTGATGAGTAATCTATTGACCTAAATTCTAAAAAGAAAATCCAGATTGTCATATTCAAAAATATAAATTTGATGCAAAGATAAACAAAACAAAAATCTAAAGGCATCGAGAAAGGACAAGCTCAAGCCGACAAAACGACAGGTTCTACAGCGTATTACGCCGAATAGAACTGCAAATAAAAATAGGAAACAACATGCAGAATCATGGACAGAGCAGATCAGGACTCGATCTGCTGAAGTATATATGGACGGAGTGGATTTCCACTTTCTTAATTCTGATTTTACTGTTACTTACGCTATTAATAGGTACAGGTGAAATGATTCATGGTCAGTTACTCCGTATGGGAGAGCGCCTATATGGTGACCCTGCCACAGGCATGCAGTACTCTTTTTTAAGGGCTGAACCGACCAAACCTGAATGTAATCGTCACCCTAATGTGGATGCAATGGTCAAAACTCAAATGCAGGCCAATGCTGCCGATGAGTTTGCAGATTTTTTTGGTACTGCTTCAGAAGCGGATGTGCGTGCGTCTATTTTGGCAGGTGTACAACAGTGTGAGGAAAAGTATCAATTTTACGATAAAGCCATGCTACACATGGAGGCACATCCAAGTATTCGTGCCTATCGTAATTTTGAAACGACCTTTTTCGGTATTTTTAAATTTGGGACAGAAAATCGTGCCATTCTGTTGATTTTTATGGTGGTCTTAGCTGCAATTAGCGCGACATTAAAAATCCATCATATTGGTTTACGTGGACCTGCAACCAAGTTGGATTATCGTGTTTATAGTCTACTGATGACACTGGGTAATGGGTTATTAACCTACTCAAGCATTAGTCAATTTAACTCAGTCAAAGACTCGGGTGTGCCAATGAATGGCGAAACCCAGCTGATTTATTGGCTGTGGATGATTTTGTTTTCAGTACTCACATTGATCAGTGTTTGGCAGTTGTTTAGCCCACCGAAAGAGGCTAAAGCAGGTGGGCGTCTTGGTTTTGCTTTTCTGAGTGTGCCTTTATATGCCTACATGGCGGTGATCACGGGTGTTGCTTTTATCTTCTTTATGGACTACCCAATGGGGCAAGGTATTTATCTTGGTCAGTTGGTTGAGTTCTCGAGTATTTTTCTTAATTTAGCGCTGTTCATTTGGGCGGGTATGTTACTGAAACAGACACGCGTTGTGGATCTGTTTTTAAATATCTTACGCCCATGGAACTTGGCACCTGAAACACTCACATGGTTGATTTTAATCGCTGCAGCTTTACCGACTGCATATACAGGTGCTTCAGGGATCTTTGTGATTGCAGCAGGGGCGATTATTTATAAAGAAGTCTGGAATGCGGGTGGTCGTCGCCAGTTTGCTCTAGCTGCAACGGCAATGTCTGGTTCGCTAGGTGTCGTGCTACGTCCGTGTTTATTGATTGTTGTCGTAGCATCATTAAATAAAGAAGTAACTACAGATCTGCTTTATCAATATGGTGTCTATACGTTCTTACTGACTTCAACTTTATTCTTGGTTGTGTCTTTGTTCTTTGCTGAAAGTAAATTCCGCATCGCATCACCGAGTGTGGCAGCGCCAAAATCAGGGCGTGCTTTCCTTGCTGTGGTTCCGTATATAGCAATTTTTGTTCTGATCTGGATGTTCTATAAGTATCTATTAGACACTGATCTGAATGAATTTACAGCGCCAGTGATGATGCCTGTCATTTTATTGATGATCGTGTTATTTGATAAATTACGTCATCAACCTGCGCCACTGCCTGCGGTTGGGCACTGGGATGAAACGCTGACTGCAAATTATAACTCCAATAATGAGCCTGCTTTAGCGGGTGCGCAAGTTGCTCATGCAGAATATCGTGAAGGTCTACATGGCAATGCAGCAGATGATGGACAAGTGGTGAATCATGGCGTGGTTCAATCGAGCTCTATGGATGTATTACGCCAAGTTGGTTTTTGGAAGTCGATGCATATCTCGACCAGTGAAACGGTTGGGCATATTGGTGCTTTGGTCATTTTAATGGCACTTTCAGTCAGTGTGGGTGGATTGCTTGAACGTACGGAGGTGATGAGTTTCTTCCCAACCGATATTAGCAGTACATTCTTGGTCATTACTCTGATTGTGGGATTGATGGTCTTTGTTGGGATGATTATGGATCCGTTTGGCGCCGTGATTTTGATTTCTGCGACGGTTGCCCCTGTGGCCTATCAATATGGTATTCATCCTGTACATTTCTGGATGATCACCTTGATTGGTTTTGAGTTGGGCTATGTGACACCACCTGTTGCACTTAATCATCTCTTGGCAAGGCAATCTATAGGTGATGCAGAGGTGAATGAGGCCGATGCAGAGGTTCGTCATCTGTCTTTCTATTATCGTTATGAGCGCTGGATTTTGCCTTTAATTGTACTATTCCCAGCAATGTTGATCATTGCCTATGTGCCTTACTTCTTTAAGTTATTCGGTTGGTATCACTAAGATTTAAATAAACTTGGAACATTAAAAAAGCATCTTCGGATGCTTTTTTATGCTTTGGATTTATTGGAGAGCTTGCTAGGGACGTAGCCGTCTTTGCAACAGAGGGCTACAAACCACAATTGCCAATAAAATCAGGGCAAAGCCAATCAAACTATAAAAATCAGGAGTTTCTCGCCAAAATAAATAACCCCAGAGGCCTGCAAAAATAATTGCGACATAATTTACAGGCCCAATTTGACCTGCAGGCGCCAGTCGATAGGCATGAGACATCACCAGTTGGCTGACATTGGCAAGTAGACCCGCTCCAATCAGGAAGCTCAGTTCTGTCCATGTGTAAGGACGGATATGCCAAAACATGGGAATCATGGAAATCAGAGTACCAATAGAGCAGAAATAAAAGACAATGCGCTCAGGCGGTTCGGTTGCAGTAAGTGCACGTACTGTGACAAAAGCCATGGCCGCTAAAAAACTAGCACTGAGGCCAATGAAGGACAACTGATTCCATAAGCCAGCATCAGGTTTCGCCACACATAGGACGCCTAAAAGCCCAATCAACGCGGCAATCAGCATTGAGCGCGTGATTTTTTCTTTTAAAAATAGCCAAGCAATCAAAGGAATAAAAATAGGAGACGAATAAGTAAAGACCATGGCGTTTGACAGTTTTAAGTGAGCAATCGCGTAGAAAAAACCATACATCGCGACAAGCCCAACCATGGAGCGCCAAGTGTGCATCCACAGACGTTCTGTTTTAAAAAAGCCCAGTCCTCGCTGTAAAATCAGCGGTAAAAAAATAAATAAACCCACGAAGTTTCTGAAAAAAACAATGCTGACATTATCCACTGTATGTGAAGCATAGCGAATACACACCCCCATCAAAGAAAACAGCAGCGCTGAAATAATGAGTAGGGCTATGGCTTTAAGCACGCTAGATGAGGTGGTCTGAGTAGACATGATAAAAATACACTAGAGTATCGGTTGATATTCTAGCGTATTTAAAAAGTGCAAAGGGGGATTACTGTGTTGCCAGTTGGGCTTCTAACAGTTTAATTTGTTCTTCTTTGAGTTTCATTAATTCATCAGCATCTTTATGCTGCGCTTGCAAGGTAGTTTCTTGTTCTTTGAGTTGAGTTTGAATGTCGTCCAGTTTGGCTACTTCTTCTTTGGCTAAAGATGAATTTTTAGGCACAGGGGATGTTAGAATATCCTCTTCAACCAATTTTACCGTATTTTCTGCTGCTGCCTTTGATGCCGCATTTTGCACTTCTGGAATGGCTTTCACAGTGGGTTGAAGCAATTCTGCTTGATGAGGGGGTGTTTCAGGTTCTTGTGAGGCAAAAATCCATTGATACAGCGCAAAAATCGCAATGATTGCGACCAGACCTGCTGTAATTCCCCAGAGCAATTTAGGATTGTTGTGTTGTACGGGTGACATTCGACTCGACCTTTTATTCTTTGGATTGACGCGGTTTAAATTGAATGACCCCAACTTCGTCTGGGGTAGCTGGGATCTGAGGCTCGTCTACATGGGTAGGTCGATTCTCAGAATAACCACAGTCGATACATTCAATCCATTCATCGTCATTCGAGGTAAGCATAACGACACGATCCATTGCCTGACATTTAGGACATTTTGCACCTGCAATGAAACGGCGTTTAAGAGTCATTAGACTTACCTTCTGAACAATTTAGGCGCTTAGTTTACTCACATTTTTAGCGGTTCGTCCAACCTTGATGACGAAGTAAAGCATCTATTTTTGGCTCACGTCCACGGAAATTGATAAATGCATCAAGTGCAGTATCTTTTCCGCCAACTGCTAGAATAAATTGGCGAAATTCTTTGCCAGTGGCAGTATTAAAAATTCCTTCATTTTCGAAACGATCGAAGGCATCACTCGCCAAAACTTCCGCCCATTTATAAGAATAATAACCCGCCGCGTAGCCACCTGCGAAAATATGGCTGAAACTATGTTGAAAGCGGTTATAAGGCGTGGTTTCTAAAACAGCATACTGTGCACGGATCTCATTTAAGGTGGCTTGGATTTGATCCGCTTTTAAAGCAGGGGCTGTTTTATGAATGCTGAGGTCGAACAGGGCAAACTCAATTTGACGTAGACTTTGCATGCCAGACTGGAAGAAACGTGCATCCAGCAAGGCTTTGAGTAGATTTTCTGGTAAGGTTTCTTGGGTGTCAATATGAGCACTGAGTAAGTCTAAGCTTTCGGTGTCCCATGCCCAAAACTCCATGAATTGGCTTGGTAGTTCAACTGCATCCCATGCTACGCCGTGTGTGCCTGCAACTGCAATATTGTCGACTTCGGTTAACATATGATGTAAACCATGTCCAAATTCATGGAACAAGGTAATCACTTCATCATGAGTCAATAGTGCGGCTTGATTACCGACAGGTGGCGTAAAGTTACATACCATATAGCAAATCGGTTTTTGTAGGCCTTGCGTTGTTTGGGTGCGAGAGCGGAAACCACTCATCCATGCGCCACCACGTTTGCCCTGACGTGCATAAAGGTCAAAATAGAATCCACCGACCACTGCGCCTTGATCTTCGAGTTCAAAATAGCGTGCATCCGGATGCCATACGGGAGCTTCACGTTCGACCACTTGGATGCCATAAAGACGGTTCACAATACTAAATAGGCCCTGCAAAATCTTGGGTGCAGGGAAGTAAGGCTTGAGCGCTTCTTGAGATAAATTAAACTGTTGGACTTTTAGTTTTTCTGAATAATACGTGCTGTCCCACGGTTTTAAATCATCAATGCCATCTTCAGCGGCAATGGCTTTCAGCTCAGCCACTTCTTTGAGCGCAGGGGCACGTGAATGTTCAGCCAAATCACGTAAGAATTGATCCACCGTGGCAACATTTGGCGCCATTTTGCTGGCCAATGAAAGCTCGGCGTAGTTGTTGAAACCCAACAATGCAGCCATTTCCTGACGCAGGCTTAAGATTTCTTCCATCGCCGCGCTGTTATCAAACTCAGCGTGTTCAGACTGATCTGATGCACGTGTGGTGTAGGCACGATACAGTTCTTCTCGTAAAGGACGGTTTTCCGCGTAGGTCATAATCGCCAAATACGACGGGAAGTCTAAAGTGGCAACGGGTTGATCCAGTTCGCGTTGTTGACCATATTGTTTTAACAGCTCAACACTGCTTTGGGGGAGGCCTGCCAGTTCATCTTTCGTTAATGGTTTGAAGTAGGCTTGGGTTGCATCCAAAACATGGTTGGAAAAGTCCGATGACAGTTGTGATAAGCGAGCTGAGATTTCTGCATAACGTTTTTTGGCTGCACCTTCTAAAGCCACCCCAGACAGTTTGAAGTCGCGCAGCGCAAGTTTAATCGCACTTTGTTGGGCTTCAGGGAGGTGATCAAATTGTGCAGCATCATGAATGTGTTGATAGGTTTGATACAGTACGGTGTGCTGACCCAGTTCGGTATAGTACTCACTTAATGCAGGTAATAAAGACTGATAGAGCTCGCGGGTTTCAGTATTGTTCATCACCGCATTGAGGTGAGACAGTACGCCCCACGCTTCGCTCATATTGTTTTCTAGAGTATCGACTTGTGCTAAGACCGCAAGCTGTGCCTGAATCGATTCAGGAACCAAGGTCAGATCCTTTAAGAAATGTTGACCCTGTTGAATGGCTTGTTCAATCTGTTGTTGGAGTTGTACTAAGGTGATTTGATCAAACTGTGGAACAGGCAAAGTTGCTTTTTCTAATGTCATGCTGTTAAGCCAAATAAAATGTTGAGTTATCACTAGATGTAAGGGTGATACCGTGGGAAATCAAGTTTTAATTGGTTTTGATGTTTTGTGTCGCTTGAAATTCAGTCCATGATGCATAGTGCAGATCAATGTTTGGGGGTTGATAAAGCACTTTGGCAAAGTTACGGGTCATACATTCGGTTGTTAAGATTTCACCACTTTTATATTTTTCTTTACGGTGTCGCCATATTTCGTTTTGACGATAGTAATCCGTCCCGATTTTAAGAAAAGCATGCTGTTGTTCAAACACATGGTAGACATAGCCTAAATCGGCGGAACAGCGCAGTTCACCTTCTAGGCATTTCTCACTAAACCACAGCCGAATTTGAAAGCTATGCGGAGTGGGGTTGTAAAATTGATAATCAATATAGTTATAAAAAATTGCAGCGCCACTCCCAAAAGGGAGCACTCGACCATGATCTGGAAAAGGGTCAAAGGAATGCTGTGAACGTTGTACCACTTGTAACGGGCTATGCAAGACAAGCCAGTGGATGAGGTTGGCAATTTGGCAAATACCACCACCAATACCACCACGAGCCTGCCCAAAGCTGAGTTCCATTCCCTCGACATAGCCTTTTTGAGTTGTTGGTTGTCCCACCAACTGACAAAAAGAAAACGTTTGTTGTGGATGGACTAAAATCCCAGAAATACATGGACTGGCAATTTTGAGATTGATGACTTTATTGTGTTGCCAGTGTTGATCGCTATCGCCTAATTTACGAATCAGAACGGACTGATGCTTTTTGACGCGAAAAGCCAAAGGGATGTTAGAAAATGAATGTGCATAGTCTTTCCCATCTGTTTTCCACTGCAAATAGCGCATCATACGTCGGCTACGTGTGGCCATGAGATAAAGTAGGGGATGATATTGGCTGATGGGTTTGTTTAAAAATAAACGCAAAAAATTCATGTTGATCCTATGAAAAAAGGTGCTAGAACATGAAGCACTAGCACCTTTTACATCATTTACTCAGTTTTCGCTTTTGCGTTGGATTTTTTCTTTTTAGGTTTCGACTTTTTCTTCACTTTATCTTTAACCTTTGTTTCAGACTTTGATGAAGATTTTTTACCAGGCTTTTTGCTGTAGGAGCTAGGTTGGGATTTATCTTTTTTGCGTCGTATGGGCTGGTCTCCGCTGTTACTGGGAGAGGCGTTTGTCGACTCGCTAAAGACTTCTTCTTTACTTTCGCTTCGTGCTGTTTTGGCTTTGCCAACACGGGGTGCTCGACTTCGTATGGGCCGACCACCATGTGAGAGTTGTTGCAATAATTCAAAATCAATTTTTCGATCTTCTAAATTCACTGCTGCAACTTTGATTTTTACTTCATCGCCCAAGCTAAAGCTTTGACCGCGTGCCTGCCCAATCAAGCTCTGACTTGGTTGGTCATAGACAAAGTAGTCATCGCCCAGTTGGCTGACATGGATCATGCCATCAACATATAAGTCTTTGAGCGTTACAAACAGACCAAATTCTGCTACGGCAGAAATGGTGCCGACAAACTCTTCACCCAAATGCTGCTGCATATAATGGCATTTCAACCATGTGGTGACAGAGCGAGATGCTTCATCTGCACGACGTTCAGTTGCGGAGAAATGTTGACCCGCATCATCCAAAGCAGCTCCTGAAAGAGGTGCAGGTTTATGTTTTAACTTGGCTTTAATGGCACGGTGTAACAACAAGTCTGGGTAACGACGAATTGGAGAAGTGAAGTGCGTATACGCTTCATAAGCCAAGCCAAAGTGACCTGCGTTATTCGCACCGTAGTAGGCTTGCATCATCGAACGTAACAGCACGGCATGGATACTAGGCGCATCAATCCGGTCTTTGGTTGCATCAATTACGGCCTGATAGTCTTTCTGAGTCGGCTGTTCTGGGAACGGTAGACCTAGTAGTTTGACAAAGTCACGTACCTTTTGAATGCGTGAGAACTCAGGTGGCTCATGAATACGGTATAGCATTGGCACGTCATGTTCGAGTGCATATTCAGCCGCGGCCACGTTTGCCAATAACATACATTCTTCAATCAGCTTGTGAGCATCATTACGCGTACGCGGTAAAATTTCCTTAATCCCACCTAGCTCATCAAAGGTCATGTAGGTTTCAACGGTTTCAAATTCCATAGCATGACGTTCTGCACGTAAACCTTTGAGGACTTGATAAAGTTGGAACAGGGTGTTTAAGGATTTGCGCACATCACGGTCTTCTGGGATGGCACTGCTGTCACCTTCAAAGTATTGAGCAACGTTGGTATAGGTTAAACGTGCCTTTGAATGCATGACTGATGGATAGAACTCAAACTTGGTGACGCGACCTGCACGGGACAGGTTTAAATCACAGACCATACACAGACGGTCAACATGTGGATTGAGTGAACATAAGCCATTCGACAGGGCTTCAGGTAACATAGGTAAAACAAAGTGCGGGAAATACACCGATGTACCGCGTTCCTGGGCTTCATCATCCAACGGTTTGCCCGAACGGACATAATGGCTGACGTCCGCAATGGCTACCACGACACGATAACCTCCACCTGGACGTTTTTCTGCATAAACAGCATCATCGAAGTCGCGTGCATCTTCACCATCAATAGTGACTAAGGCTAAATCACGTAGGTCAATACGACCTTCACGGTCTTGCGCCGATGGCTCTTTAAAACTTTCTGCTTCTTTAAGTACCTCTTCAGGAAACTCATACGGCAGACCAAACTCTAAAATGGTTTGTGGGATGATGATTTCGGTGTCTGCCTTATCCGCCATAGATTGTACAATATGACCAGTGGCGAGCTCTTCTTTGGTTGGGTAGTCATCAATTGCCACACGAACCGAATCGCCCACTTTGACTTGTGCGTGTTCGATTAACTCTTTTTCTAAGGTAATTGGTTGGTGCGCATTGGGGTTTGCTGGCTGAATAAAGTATTCACCGTCATGTATCGACACTTTACCAATGATTTGCTTCACACGGTGTTGCACTACCTCGGTAATAAAGCCCCAAGCTTTACCTTTACGATCTACTGAGGTTTGGCGCACTTTAACACGATCACCATTAAAGACTTGACGAAGTTCACGCTCAGGGAGAAGAAGGTCTTCATGCCCTGTGATATTCGCCGTACCAAAGCCTTTACTATTAATGTAGACCGTTGCTTCATGTTCAGGTTGTTCTTCCGCAAGAAGGAACTTGAAACCATCTTTCATGAGTTGGCCATCACGAACCATTGCAATCAGGCGGTGGCTGAGCGCATCAATACTTTTTTGATCTGCAATTTCAAAAATCTCAACCAGATCCGCATGTGAAAGCGCCGTCTTTTTTTCTTCGATGGTTTCTAAAATGAGCGTGCGACTCGGAATAGGATTGTCATAACGTTCAGCTTCAGCTTTTGCTTCAGGATCGACCCAATTTTTCATAATGTCTTTGGCTGTATCTCAGTAGATAGGATTAGCATAAGTCATGCGAAGACAGACTGCACGCAAATGATTGCAATATTGTGTTTTATGTCGGCAATTTAGGATATTTGCTGTTTTATTCAGCACAGCGATGCGTTGAAAAGAAGAAATTGTGATGAATCAGCACTAAATTGTTTAAAAAGTATTTAATTGAACGAAAATATGCAAAAAAGGCAGCGTCTGTGCTTGCAGTGCTAGCATGAAGTTTGTATTATGGCGGCACGTTACGGTGAGATGGGTGAGTGGCTGAAACCACATCCCTGCTAAGGATGCGTACGGGTAACTGTACCGAGGGTTCGAATCCCTCTCTCACCGCCAACTTTACTTATGTCGCGCTCATAGCTCAGCTGGATAGAGCACTTGGCTACGAACTAAGGGGTCGGGAGTTCGAATCTCTCTGAGCGCACCAATAAGTAAACTGTATGTAACGTAACGCCTGAATTGGCACACAAGTAATGCGCTCATAGCTCAGCTGGATAGAGCACTTGGCTACGAACTAAGGGGTCGGGAGTTCGAATCTCTCTGAGCGCACCAACTTGAACAATCAACCGCACATGTTGCGGTTTTTTGTGTCTGTAAAAAGTGAAATGCTTTGCTTGAGAAAGTGATTCATCAAGAAAGATTTGATATCAATAAAGCTTTAGTCTTGCATGAATTGCCTATCTATTCTGCTATGGAATCTCAATTTGTTGATTTATACAGCATCTCGCACCTTTTGTGCTTAATAAGTGGGCGGTTGATCGACTTTTATGGAAATAAGACTTAACAAAAAATAGGATTCACGTATAATGCACCCCATCAAGACGTCGCGCTCATAGCTCAGCTGGATAGAGCACTTGGCTACGAACTAAGGGGTCGGGAGTTCGAATCTCTCTGAGCGCACCAACTTGATCAATATTGAAAAAACCGCTTAATTGCGGTTTTTTTGTGCCTATTGTTTTTGTTCACTTTAATATGCAAAACATAGGTTTCATTTCGCTACATTTTCTCTATTGTACGTGTGCGTATTGGCGCTTTTTATATTCAGCCAGATTCTTTTTTAGAGTTAACCGCGTACTGCATGTGTACAACCAGCTCATTCAGCTGCGTGTATGAAAGTCCTAAGAAAATGCCAAATAGTGTTGTAGTATTGAGATCAATATTTTTAGTAATTTGATCTAGCCTTATGTCAGAGAACAAACCTGCATTATCGACACGTTATTTTCTCACTTTAGAAGAGTCGCAAGATGGTTTTGCTTTAGCGACCTTTGGTAAAAAGCAAATTACGCGCTTTATTACACCTCTGATTAGTATCGGGATTATTGTGTGGGGCTTTATGCTCGGCTTTACAGGTGTCGGGCGTTATTATGTGGCATTGGGTGTATTTTTCTTGGTTTTACAAATTCTCATGCGTTATTGGTTTCTTCCAATGATGTTTAAGCGTCAGTTTGTGAAATATCAGTTTGGTAAAAGTGAGCAGGGCATAGATTTATATCAAGATTATGCGGAAATTTATGCCAATGGCCGCAAGCAGGTGGTCCATTATAATGAAGTACAGAAATTTGCCATCGGCAAGTTAACTTATATGTTAGAGCTGAAAAACCGTACTGTGGTGATTGTGCCTAAGCGCGCACTCATAGAGAGTGCAGATCAAACGAAGTTTGAGAATACCTTTAAAAAATAAGCGTATTGACCGTAACACGATAAAATTATTCGCCAAGCAAGAGGAAGATCATGAGTACACGTCCATCTAAAATTGTCTGTGTCGGTCGTAGTTATGCAGACCATGCCAAAGAATTAGGCAATGCGATTCCTGATCGTCCCGTTTTATTTATCAAACCACCAAGTAGTCTGCTCAGTTTAGATGCGGGTATTTCTTGGAATCCTGTGTGGGGCAGTTGTCACTATGAATGTGAACTGGTTTTACGTATAGATCAACGTTTAACTCAAGAAGCTGACCCTCTCAAGGCCATTCAAGTGGTAGGTGCAGTGACCTTAGGCTTAGACTTAACCTTACGTGATTTACAAGATGATTTGAAAGGCAAAGGTCAGCCGTGGGAGCGTGCTAAAGCCTTTGATGGTTCGTGTGTACTGGCAGATTGGGTTGCTGTTTCCGATGTGGTACAAGATTGGAATGATGTGCACTATACCTTTCATGTTAATAATGAGCTGCGTCAAGCAGGTAATACGGCACATCTAATTTTTGATATTGGTACCTTGTTGGCTGATATTAGCCAAGTCTTCACTTTGGAAGCAGGCGATGTGGTTATGACGGGCACACCAGCAGGGGTTGCAGCATTGCAGCCGGGTGAACAGTTACAAATGACTTTGAACGGTAAATCTCAAGATTATACATGGACGACTTTTGTCAAAGCCTAATTGGTTTTAACTGCAATATCTTAAAAAAGATCACCACGGTGGTCTTTTTTTAGCGTTGTTGGTGGCTATGATACAGTTTTCGAAATTGATCGGGTGTATACACCATCCAGCGCTTAAACATGTTGATAAAGGCCGATGCATTGGCATAGCCCAAATCTAATGCAATACTTTCCACTTTTTTCCCTTCGGTTAGCATGCTCATGGCTTTCATGACTTTTAAGCGCTGCCGCCATTCATTCAAAGACATGCCGAGTTCTTTTTGGCTATAACGCGCAAGTGTGCGTTCAGTCATATTGTGCTGAACTGCCAGTTGTTGCAAAGCGCTGTTGTCGGCAGGGTGTAAATGTAAAAAATCTAAAATACTCTTGAGCACAGGATGTTCGGAGTGTGGTAAATAACTACTCACCAATTCTGCATGGTGTAGTTGGTCAAGCAAGACATAAAGTAAGCGTAAATGCTCAGCTGAATCATCTGCCAAGTGGTGCTGTTTTAAATGTTTAAAGAGCGCGGTGACTAAAGGTGAGCTCAGCATAATACCGGCTTGCTGTGGTAAGTGGCTGCATAAGCTTTCATGGATATAGAGCGTACCGTGAGAAACATCGGTACGGTTTAAACCGCTATGTGCGACATGGGGTGGTAGCCAAATTCCGTAGGGCGGTGGAGTGAGATAGTCAACTTGATTAATATGGACTTCCATGACTCCATTAAATGCATAGACAAATTCACCCCATGCATGTCCATGTACGGGATAAACCGACTGAGCGGGATCATCGCGAAAATGAATCCACAATAATTTATCAATATGATCATTGGTCGGTAGTTGTTTGAGTGGTGCACTGTTTTTTTGTTGTTTGTAGGGCATGGCTGAAATTGCCTGAATAAGAAGATCTCTTGTCTGTTTTAGATTATATGTTTTATTTCAGACAAATTTATAGTATGGGTTCATCTTTTTTAGTGGAGCAGATCGTGAGCAGTCGTCAGGCGCTAGACGGAAAAGCCTCAGGTATTATGCTGGGGCTTTGCGTGTTATGGGGCTTACAACAAGTGGTGTTAAAACTTGCAGCCCCTGATATTTCTACAGTGATGCAAATTGCGCTTCGATCAGGTCTATCTGCATTGATGGTTTATCCCATGATTAAGCTAGCAAAGGGGGCTTCATTATGGGGGAGTGATTATTTGCCTGCAGGCATTTTGGTGGGGGTATTATTTGCAGCCGAATTTTTTTTAGTGGCACAGGCTTTACGTTTTACCTCTGCTTCGCATACCGTGGTTTTATTGTATACCGCCCCTATTTTTGTGGCACTGGGTTTACACTGGAAACTGCCGTCTGAGCGTTTGTCGGTCATACAGTGGTTAGGAATTGGATTGGCATTCTTTGGAATTGTAATCGCCTTTTTATTTCATCCTTCTGATTCTCAAGCTTTAGTGACATCGGCTTTATGGGGGGATGTCTTGGCACTTTTAGCAGGGATTTTATGGGCAGCCACCACGATCGCTGTTCGGCTGACCAAATTGGCTGAAGCACCTGCGACACAAACCTTGTTTTATCAGTTGTTTATCGCATTTTTATTGCTCTTGCCGCTTTCTTTCTTTATGGGGCAGGCCACCATTCACTGGTCCGCACTGTCGATCAGTAGTTTACTGTTTCATACCGTGGTGGTGTCATTTGGTAGTTATCTGATTTGGTTTTGGCTATTAAGAAAGTATTTGGCTTCACAGTTGGGCGTATTTTCTTTTCTAACCCCGATTTTTGGGATGTGCTTTGGGGTGATGTTCTTAAAAGAACAGTTGGAGCTGAATTTCTTATTGGGTACGGGTTTTGTCTTGATGGGGGTAATGGTGGTGAGTCTACATCACAAGATTAAACAATACTTACAGGCCTTTAAAGCGGCTTTGCAGTAAAAAAATCATGTATGTTTTGGACTAAGGTTAGGCTTTACCTGTGATGTATAAAAACCGTGTCTTATCTATATAGAAGAGATAAGACACGGTTTTATTAGGATTTATCATCAAAAATTTTGGAAAGTGGAATGGCGAGTTTGGCCGCCAAGTAATCATCTGACTCCACCAAGGCAGGACCAATTTTTTGCATCCAGACATCGTCAGGATGTACATTGCCTAAGTCCTGACGCTGTGGCAGTGGATAGGGAAGCCTGCTATAAAAACTCCAAAAATCAACGTGAGACAGATTGCGTACAAGAACATATTGATTGTCATCAGTACGTTTAACTAAATTCTGTGTTTCAAGCATGAGGACGTAACTTGGCCAGCGACCCAATTCATCTCGCCCCAAGATATCAAGCGCTTCATCGTCTGAAACACTTAAGCCTTGTTGCTGCTTTTTATAAAATAGTTCCAGTAAATCCATCAACATAATAACAGGATGGCGCTTTTGTTCTTTATGAGAGGTAAATGCAGTAAGTGCATAACTAATTTCAACCCCAATCAGGACGATATTCCATGATAGAAAAATCCACAGCAGGAAAATGGGAATTGCGGCAAACGCACCATAAATAATTTCATAACTGGTAAAGTTCGACATAATAAAACCGAACAAATGTTTCAGTAATTCAAAGACAATAGCACTAAATAAACCAGCAATGAGAGCCGATTTAATCGGCACACTTCGGTTTGGAATGGTCCAATTTAAAATAAAAAAACCAAGTACCGTTAAGGCGAATGAAATTAACCAAAATATAAAAGCACCATCTAACTCATAGCCTGCAAAATTATTGCTTAAGACATTTAAAGAGGCGACAGTAGAAGAAATAACAAAGGCACTACCGAGGAGAATTGGTCCTAAAGAAATAATGGTCCAGTAGCGCATAAAGCCAATAATGCCGCCGCGGGTTTCGCGCACTCGCCAAATTCGGTTAAAGACATTTTCAATACTGGTCAGCATCATGACCGTTGTAACGAAGAGAAATAAGATTCCGATAATGGTCAAATTACTCGATTTATCGGTAAAAGCATTGAGAGCCTTATCAAAAGCAATGGTGGTTTTAGGTAAAAAATTACTATAAATCAATTGCTGTAATTGCTGACGTGCAGGTTCCAGTGCTTTGATGGACGAGATGATGACCAAGAAAACTGTCAGCATTGGTACGACCGCAAACAAGGTAGTGTAGGTCAGTGAACCTGCTTGTTCACGACAACGGTCGGCCTCAAAGCGCCGTACTACAAATAAGACGAACTGAAACCAAGTTTTCTTATAGAAAGGAAGTTTTTTTAAGTACTGTTCTAACATAGGCAAAGTATCTCTTTGTTTTCTTCATCTTTTCTACATTTTTCACTCTAAGCTTAACCAAAAAATAGAAAAAATACCGTATAGTTTTATTTTTTCTGTCACCGAACTCTATTCATGCAAACCTATGTTTTAGTTTTATATTACAGCAAATATGGCAGTACTCGTGAAATGGCGCATTTGATTGCAAATGGAATTGAGGCGAGTGGTATAGCTGTAAAAATTCGAACTGTTCCTAATATTTCAACTGTGGTGAAAGAAGCAGAAGCCAGTATTCCTGCCGACGGTGATATTTATTGTAGCGTAGAGGATTTGGAAAACTGTGCAGGTTTGGCACTAGGCTCACCTACGCGTTTTGGCAATATGGCGTCTGAAATGAAATATTTTCTCGATCAAACCACCAGTCTTTGGCTCAATGGTGCTTTGCATGGCAAGCCTGCTTGTGTATTTACCTCATCAGGTTCGATGCATGGTGGGCAAGAAAGCACCTTGTTGACCATGCTTCCCCCGTTATTTCATCATGGCATGATGATTCTTGGTTTAAACAATGCTATTCCAGCACTGTCGAATACAAAAACAGGCGGGACGCCTTATGGGGCGAGTCATGTCAGTGGTCCTCGGCATGACCAGAGTTTAAGCCAAGATGAAAAAGTGTTGTGCGAAGCACAAGGAAAACGTCTTGGCGAAGTTGTAAAGAAATTGCAAGCCTAGTTATTGCGACATGAAAAAGTCCATGAATGATGGGCTTTTTTATTATTCAATTGGTGTTAGGTGTTGTTCTTTAAATTTGGCACCACAGTTTAGGCATTTATAGTCGAGAAACACATTTTTATCGACAATCACACCTGCTTTTTTACCAAAGCGATGTCCTAAAAAACCACCTGTGACCCCAATACTGACTGCACCGACGAAGGTGCCAATGGTACCGCCCATAATGACTCCTAAAGGCCCAGCCGCTGCACCGATCGCTGCGCCTATAGAGGCTCCAGATGCTGCTCCCCCAACAGTACCTGCGGTTGCACCTGCTGAACTGAGCAATACGCCTCCAATTTTTGTCAGTTGTTGCTCATGATTTCTTTTTTCGATATCACTTGAGCCACACTTTGGGCAGAGAATTGTTTTTTCCATAGCTTATTTGACCTATAAGGGCTAGCTGTACTTAAAAATATAGCCTGATTATGGTGTTCATGACGCATGACAACCGTGTTACCTCAGATCTAAGATTTCTAAACATCTGAATCTAGAGTAAATACTAGCTGAATTTGAGTTGAGAATATTTATTAGACTTGTAATTTTCTGGGAATATCTACGCTGTTTCTGTAGAGTCTTACTCCATTGTTCTCGGCATTCAAGTTCATGGCTTAACTTAGTTGGCAAAGTGAATCCGATTTCGTCCCGCTTCTTTTGCACAGTAGAGGGCTTTATCTGCTCGTTTAAATACATCTTCGGCATCGGTATCTTGTTTGCCGACCTCTGCAACGCCTATGCTAACTGTAAAACATAGTATTTCCTGTTCATAACTGACTTCCATCGCTTCGATGGTTGAACAAATCCGTCGAAAGATCCGCATAGCCTCGTCACCTAAGCAAGCGGGTAGAATAATGGCAAACTCTTCGCCACCAATACGGGCTAAAAAGTCTTCATCACGCAGTATGCTTCGTATTTTTTTCACCATTTTTTTGAGTACATAGTCACCTGCAGTATGCCCATAGCAATCATTTAGCTGTTTAAAGTGATCAATATCTAAAATGCCAATGCTAAACGGTACGCGGGATTTGCTAAAATGCAGCATGGTTTGATGGCTTTCTTGTACAAATACTCTTCGGTTAAAAGTGCCTGTCAGTTCATCGGTAGAGGCTAAAATAGCCATCTCTTGAACTTGTAAATGTAGTTTGATGTTTAACGCTAACCATTTTGCAAGGGTTTGTAACAGGATGGCTTGCTGTAGGGTGTAATGATGTTTACGCACATCGGCCACATTGAGTGTACCAATACAAATATCATTATGAATCATTGGGGCATCCATACAGCTACCCATACCGTGTTCAGAAAGCATTTGACAGTCGAGTTCATCCGACAGGCTTAAGTCATCGCAAATGATCAGTTGTGACTCAGCAAAAACTCGGCCTACAAAAGTTTGTCCAATTGGAATTTTAAAATCCATCGGAATTGCATGATTGCCCGAAATTGAGTATAGCTTGAGATAATCTTCAGTATCTTGCAGGGTGATGCTGGCCCGATCTGCATCGAAAACGTATGAAATCCAGTAGGCAATTGTATCTAATACTACCTGTAAAGAGCTGGCTTTACTTAGGTCGTGAATAAAGTCGACGGGAAGTTGAATGGAGTGAGCTCCATCAAATCCTGATAATTGATTTGGATCAAACGATCGTTCACTCGTTTCTTTCTTCTTTATCATTTGTGTGGCTTTCTCAATAAAAAAGTATTTCGTTTAATCGCTGTTTATTTTTAGTCTTAGAAAGTGGTTATGACCATTTAAATTTGATCATGCTATATAAATCATGTTTCTCCAACTTAAAAATGTAATTAAATTGATAAAAGACGATATATTTTTTACTTTAAATTAAAAGTAATCTACCGCGCAAATATGGCGCTTGTGTGTGGATGACCTGCGGGTCATGAATGCCATAAAAAAAGAGCATTTTAAAATGCTCTTTTTTAAGTAGGGTGCTGTGATTAGTCTCGTACAAATTCTACAGTGCCTTTTGCTAGTGACTTAACTCGAGCTAGAGATTCGATGCGATATCCCTTTTCAAGCAAAATATCGCGACCAGGTTGAAATGATTTTTCAATCACAATACCTACACCCACGACTTCTGCTTTGGCTTGATGAATTAGATCTATTAGACCAAGTGCAGCCTGACCATTGGCCAGAAAGTCATCAATCACAAGTACTTTGTCTAATGAACTGATGTGTTTATTTGAAATGGCAATGGTGCTTTCTGTTTGCTTGGTAAATGAAAATACCTTTGAACGATAAAGCTCATCTTTTAAGGTTAAAGATTGGTATTTCCGCGCAAAAATAACAGATACGCCTAGTTCTAAACCTGTCATGATTGCAGGTGCAATCCCTGATGCTTCAATCGTGATGATTTTTGTGATGCCAGCATCTTTGAAACGGCGAGCAAATTCTTTGCCGATCAATTGCATCATCACTGGATCAATTTGGTGGTTTAAGAAAGCATCAACTTTCAGAACTTCATCAGATAGAACGATACCTTCGCTTAAGATTTTCTGTTCTAGTGCGTACACGGGAGAATCCTCTAAGGGCAGGTGCTTTTTCAAGCAAATGCGTATTTTAGGAAGCACCTGAAAAAATGCAAGTAAAATTCGTCAAAATGACTAATTGCTTGCACCTTTATAGCTCGTTAAGAGCAATCCATAAGATGTTTTCTTATCAACATGGCTGACTTTAACAGGAAGATAGTCTAATTTCGGAGCTAGCCAGAAAATGGTTTCACGGCCGGGCTTATCATGTTTCATGACTACTTTAATGGTCTCGAAAGTTCCATAATCTGTTTTGATAGATTCAGTACCTTGCTTCACAAATTTACGCGCTTCAACCTCTTTAGCATCGGCCAAATAGTAAGTTGATTTTAAACCACCATTTTTAATGTCTTCACGAATTTGCAATTCTGCATTGAGCTCATCTAAGACACCCGCTTTCCATGCAAATGAACGCGTTTCGTTGTCTTTCTTGGTATTGATGGTTTTTGCTGCTGGATTGAAGTTAATACTCATGGTGTTGTTATGCACCAAAATTTTACTGCTACGGCTAAAGCTATTGGACTGAATTTGTTTGCCATTTAAACTAAAGCGGCTACTTTCGGTTGCTGAGGCAATACCGCCTGCTTTGGCTGCAAAAACATAGTTCCAGTTATTACCTGACTTTGATAAAGTCCGAGTTGCAGAGCCTAAATTTTTGCCATTGTAGTTAAATTGATAACTGGCCTGAAATGGACTCATGGCAAAGGTTTGGCTTGAGAACCCGACAAATAGCAAAGCGCTCATACTTGTCGCGATTGTGGCTGTTTTCAATTTTGATTTAGCCATAAGAAAAAGCTTCCTATTTAGTTGTAGGCACAAAATTTTTGCATATAACTATTATGCACATTGATTATGAAGAAAAAATTCGAAACATAAGGGGAACTGTAGTTTTATGTTTCATTTACATATTTGAAATTACGGTTTTGTCACCAAATGATCAGCTATTTTTGTCGAATGGGAGAGACTGTACTTTCATCCAAATTGGGTTCAATCAAATCATCAATCGAGGTTTGAGAGAATTTATTAAATAGTGCAGTTAAATTGACGTTACCAATCACGACCAATTCGGCTTCACGTAGCACAGCATGATTAACATGGACTTTACCCAGCGTGTCGATGATTGAACGGTTTTTGCCTAACCAACGGTTCAAATTTAAATGTAGTAACTCATCTTTAACCTTAATCACATTTAGCTTTTCTAAAATCATGCCTAAAGGATCTTGGTTTAGGATTTTTTGATAAAAAAACAGGGCACAGCGCACGCCCATTTTATGAAATACCGTTGGGTATTCAGCATCTAGCACACTGGTATCGCTGATTTGTTCGAACACAATCAATTGCGTTTTTTTATTCAACTCCATTTGCACCAATTTCAAGTCAACAGAGAGAGTCAGTTTGAGACCGTTATAATCGAGTGTGGCATATAAGCGTAACCAGTCATCATGTAAGTCTGCATGTAAGTCTTTTAACATTCTCACATTGTCGGTGACAAATCGTTGAAAGGTGGCATTTAAAAAGACTTGAGACATTGGAAACTCGCGCTCATCCTCAATAAATCCTTCCGCCTTTTGATAAACTTGGCGTAAACGATTAGAAATACTGGAAATAAGCGTTTGCATAAGAGGCGTCCTAGCTAATCAGTGTTTTTGAGCGATCAGATCTCTGGTTGAAATGTTTGAAAAATACTGCTCATGAAGCTTGCAGTTTAGCAAAATTAATTGCACCATTTTCATGATTTTATGAAACAGTGAATCTACAGGGTACAGTGCCTCATTCTAAGCAATAAAATGAAAACTGTGTCTATTTTATACTGCGTACATACGCTTAGGGGAACAAGACAAATTGTCGGTTTGAAGTGATGTTCAAAAAAATAAATGTAATGCCTTTGGCGCATAATTGGTGGAAAGATCCAATTTTTACAGCAACCGTTGTGCTTGCAGCTTTTTTGCATCTAGTGATTTTGACTGTACAGTTTGCCATGCCTCAAGAAAATGATGCCGCAGTGAAAGAAATTGCAGTGACTTTACGCCCTTCAGATCAAAAAATTGAAGATGCGGATTTCTTGGCGCAAGCGGATCAACAGGGTTCTGGCACCTTTCGCGAGTCCCACCGGATGTCGAGTGATATGCCCGTGCCGATGCTTGAGCAAAGTGCTGGGGAACAACAGCGAGAAGCTTTAGAACAGGTTCAGCAAAAGCGTGAATTAACTTTTGAAGAAAAGTTGTTAATGACGACACTTAGCTGGCAAAAACAAGCGGAAGATAATCAGCGCAAAAAAGCCATGGAAGAAATGAACAGCCAGTTTCAGGCCAAAGCAGCCATGGTGGCAAGCCTTGAAGCGCAATATTTGCAACGTCAACAAAACTTTAGCCGTCAGCAAAAAATCAAAACAGTTGATGGTATTCAAGCCAAGCAAGATATTTCGGCAGCCTATCTTGAAAAGTTTCGTCAGAAAGTAGAATTTTATGGCAACCGTTACTACCCAGAAGCAGCTAAACAACAACGACTGGCGGGTGAAGTACGTTTAATGGTGATTTTAAATGCTTCAGGTGGTATCCGCGCCATTCGCCTGATTGATAGCTCAGGGCATGAGATGTTGGATGAAGCAGCAAAGGCATCAGTACGTAAAGCAGCCCCGTTCGGCGCTTTCGATACCAAAATGAAGGATATTTCTGAGTTACGCATTGTACGCACATGGCGTTTTGACCCAGCAGAGGCAGAGTTTGAAGTTCATTGATATTCTTGCTTCTTTATGGGAAATTATAATGATTAAATTAATTTATAAAAAAACATGTAAAACAATATCTTAAATTTTTATTCCGAGGTTTATTTATTTTTTCTCAATAAAAACATAATCTTATATTTAAAGGTGAAAACTTGAATTGATAATAAAAATAATTATCATTTGCAGTATGTTTTTTGTTAAATATTTTAAAGCATTCGTGAATCTTTCTTAAAGCAAGTTAATGGGGGGGATGCATGCATGTTTTTTTAATATTTGATCCCTGTTATAAGGATATAGTTTCATGTATTACTCCCCAACTTTAAAGCGCTTCAAAGTCAGTCCACTGATATTGGCTATGGCAGCAGCCACAGTACTTCTCCCAACTTTGGGGTCTGCAGCACCCACTACGAGCGATGAAAGTGCACAACTTGAAACGATTACGAGTCAAGCCGAGGAAGAGAATCCATCTGTAACGGAAGGGACAAAGAGTTATACGGCGAAGAGTGCCAGTACCTCTACCAAATTAAATTTGTCACTTCGCGAAACACCGCAGTCGGTTAAAGTTTTAACCCGTGAATATTTAGATGATACCAATACAAATTCTTTGCAAGAAATGCTCAATAACGTGACTGGTATTACCACCAACCGTTGGGATGAACGTCAATATCCGACAGCACGCGGGTTTGATGTGGATTATTATTTATTTGATGGTGTACCAAGTACAGCCGAAGCAGATATTGCTAGCGATCCAGACCTGAGCATGTATGATCGCGTGGAAGTGGTCAAAGGCGCTAATGGGCTAATGACGGGGGCGGGCAATCCTGCAGTGGCTATCAATATGGTACGTAAACATGCAAATTCTAAAGAATTAACAGGGACATTAAGCAGTTCTTATGGTTCGTGGAATGCATGGAACAGCATGGCAGATATTTCTGCACCCTTAAATGCTGATGGAAGTGTACGTGGACGAATTGTTGTCAAACATGAAAGTACAGACTCTTTTGCCGATTTGTATGAAAAAGAAAATAACTTATTTTATGGTGTGCTTGATGCAGATTTAACAGACAGCACTTATCTGTCAGTGGGTGCCAGTTATCAGGATTTAGAACGTTCTGGTATCAAATGGGGAGGCTTGCCAGCATTTTATACTGATGGTTCGTTAACGCATTTTGATCGTGATTTAACAGTGACCAGTGATTGGACATATTGGAATACTAATACAACTACTGCCTTTGCTCAGCTTAAGCAGAAGTTATTTAATGATATCACGCTGAATGTTAATTATGATTACCGCCAAATAGATGCAGAGACAGCATTGTTGTACTTATGGTCAGGATCAGTAGATAAAGCGACCAATAGTAGTGCTGGTTTATACCCATATACCGATACGTCAAAGACCACTCAAAATAATGCGGATATTTATTTTTCTGCGCCTTTTACTTTGGCTGGCTTACAACAAGAAGTTGTCGCTGGGTTTATGTATAATCAGAGTGAAAAAACTGATCGCTATTATGGAACGCCTACTCTAGATAACTATACGATTGATTTTGACAATTTCACACCATCAAAACTTCTCGGCTCTATTAATAATAATGTTGCAAGCCCATCTAATAAAACTACACAAACAGGTGCGTATCTAGCAGGTAAGTTCACTTTATTAGATCCTCTAAAACTTGTAGCAGGTGTACGAGTATCTAACTGGGAGTATGAAAGTGCTGATGGAGATGGTAATCGTAAGTTTAATAATAAAGTGACACCTTATGCTGGATTAATCTATGATTTCTTAGAAGATTATTCATGGTATGCCAGCTATACTGGCATTTTTAAACCAGAAGATAAGCAGAATGCGGATGG
Organism: Acinetobacter sp. TUM15064; assembly: GCF_008980265.1. Classification (NCBI taxonomy): domain Bacteria; kingdom Pseudomonadati; phylum Pseudomonadota; class Gammaproteobacteria; order Moraxellales; family Moraxellaceae; genus Acinetobacter; species Acinetobacter sp. TUM15064. The sequence goes on from NZ_BKFU01000006.1 coordinate 87,002, forward strand.
TCAATATCTTGATCCACGTGAGGGTAAAAGTTATGAAACTGGCCTGAAAGGAGAGTTTTTTGACAAACAACTTAATGCGTCGATGTCGGTATTTTTAACCAAGCAAGATAATGTAGCCGAGATCATAGGCACAGTTATGGATGGTGATGAAGTCAAAAATATTTATGGCAGCGCAGATGGTGTTGAGAGTAAAGGCTTCGAAATAGAATTAGATGGTAAATTGACTGACAAGTGGGATATGAGCTTCGGACTTGCTCATTTTAATGCAAAAGATGCTGACGGTAACAAAGTACAGACAACTGCAGCGAGAACGTCGGCCAATCTATTTACAAAATATACAATAAATAAGTGGAGCGTGGGTGGTGGCTTAAACTATAAGAGCAAAGCATATAAAGACGAGACTGCAGGGCGTATTACTCAAGATGCTTATGTGTTGGCGAATTTAATGGCTGCTTATCAAGTTGATCAAAATATTAAACTTCAACTGAATGTGAACAATTTATTTGATGAAAAATATTACGAAGGTTTAGGTGTGAATAGTATGGTGTATGGCGCACCACGCAATGCAACATTAACTTTCCGCTATCAATTCTAAAAAATCTTGAAAAATAAAAAACGGCTTATTAAAAGCCGTTTTTTTGTTGGAAATGTGGATAAGTCTAGGCTTATTCACATGCAATCTTGACTTGAGTAAGCGCGTTCAAAGTTTCAGACTTTAACTTTAAATGGCTGTATCATTGTTTTTCAGTTGTTATGCCATGTGGTCTGTGACCCAGCAGAGGCAGAGTTTGAAGTGCGTTGAGCTGTGCATTTCTAATCAGGTTTTGATTATGTGGGTGAACTCAGTTTATTGAGTTGCACGGACATAGGCGCCGTCTTGATGTCCACCCATCCAAGTCACGCTTAAATGAGACTCCTCTTCATCTAAGCGGATAGGAAAAATTTCTAAATGCTTGCTATATTTAGGCAAAGCTTTTAAACCAATACAGTTGCCATTTTTCCACCATGACCCTTCGGCATATTGGTCTAAAGAGCCAACAGCTAAATACCATTTAAATTTGCCGTCAGGTTCTAGTAGAAGCTCAGAACCAACCTCCATAACGCCCTGCAAATAATAATGTCCAGCCCAAGCCTGAGCTGAATCTAGAAACTTTACTTCCTGACAGGATGTTTGATTTTCATCATTGCTCTTGGCATAAAGTGGCGTGGTGCAGGATAGGGCGATCATGCAGAGTAGTTTTGAAATTGGTGTATGCATTTTTATAATCTCTTCATCTATTTTTTCATCTTGCTTTATTTTTAGCATAAATAAACCCGATACATCGAAATGAATCGGGTAAGTTGTTTCAAATCTAATAGTTACTGTGCTAAATAAGGGTTTTCAAAACCGAGTTTAGCCAAAATTTCAATTTCGATGCCTTCCATTTCTTCAGCATCTGCTTCTGATGTTTCATGGTCATAGCCCATAAGGTGCAAAGTGCCATGGACCAGCATATGAGTGAAATGCGTCAATGGCGCTTTGTTTTGTTCTTTTGCTTCCGACAACACCACAGGAATACAAATGACCAAATCGCCAATGGGAAATGAGTCAAGAATCTGCGCCATTTCATCGGGCAAATCACTAGGGAAAGACAACACATTGGTTGATTTATCTTTGCCACGATATTCCAAATTCAATTTATGACTTTCATCATGGTCAACACAAGCAATACCAATTTCACAGTTACTCTGTGTGCCAATATGACGTAAAACAGTTTCTACAACTTTTTTGAGATAGCCACGTTTCAAGACCAATTCAGGGGCTTGAAAGTCCTGTTGTAGAGAAAGACTCAGTTTCAAAATAGATCCTTAAATAATGACACCTGCGGGCATTTTAAAATGCCCGCAGGCTTTAACTTAATGCTGAGCATCAGCAGCGGCATCATTTTCAGCCACTAAGGCTTCTTGACGCGCTTTGCGTTCAGCACGCGCTTCAGCGGTTAAGCGATGTTGTTCTGCATCCCATCCCTCATAAGCTTCAACAATTTTTTGCACCAGTTGGTGACGTACCACGTCACGTGAGTGGAAACGGGTGATGTGAATTTCTTTGATCTTGTCGATGATGCGCAAAGCATGTGCTAGACCAGATTGCTGGCCACGTGGTAAGTCGACCTGTGTGATATCTCCAGTAATCACTGCACGTGAACCAAAGCCTAAACGTGTGAGGAACATTTTCATTTGTTCAGGTGTGGTATTTTGCGCTTCGTCTAAAATCACAAAAGAGTGGTTTAAGGTTCGACCACGCATATAAGCCAGTGGTGCGACTTCAATCACCTGACGTTCAATCAGTTTGGCCACTTTTTCAAAACCAAGCATTTCATACAAGGCATCGTAGAGTGGACGTAAATACGGATCTATTTTCTGGCTTAAATCACCTGGTAGGAAACCCAGTTTTTCACCTGCTTCAACGGCAGGACGAACCAATAAAATCCTTTGAATTTCGTTACGTTCTAGCATATCGACTGCGGCTGCAACGGCGAGATAGGTTTTACCTGTACCCGCAGGTCCAATACCAAAAGAAATATCACTTTGTAGAATACGCTGCACATAACGCTTTTGGTTAGCACCGCGTGGATTGATACGACCTTTACGGGTTTGAAGCCACACTTCATCTAAACCAGTGTGCTCTTGCCCATCAAGGTCTTCTTGCAATTCACGGTCAGTCTGACTGCCTTGAATCATGAGGTGTAAGGTGTCGGCACTGATTTGTACCGTATTTTCTGCTTCTTCATGCAGGCGATGGAGCAGACCTTCTGCTCTCTCAACTGCATCCATTTCACCATCGACATAAAATGCATCACCTCGATGGGAAATAGTGACATCTAAACGCTGTTCGATTTGTTTCAAATGACCGTTATAAGCACCGAGCATGCTCTTTAAACGTTCAATTGAAACCCCAGGAAAAGTTACTGTACGTCGAATCGCTGCAGTCAAGAGAATTCCTTTAAGTAGTCAGAATCTATTCCCTTACATTACGCCACGTCAGGCTCAAGATTCAAGAGTTCGCCATAAACAAAATTCAAAGTTTTAATCTCTGTCACTTCGATTTCTGCGAAACGTCCGACCCATGCTGCATCACCAATAAAACTCACATAACGAGTGTTATCCGCCGTACCAATCAGTAGGTTTGGATCTTTATCCGAAACTTTCTCGACCAAAACGCGTTGAATCGTGCCGAGCATGGCATCGGTCTTTTCAATACTCGATTGTTTAATCCACTTTTGGACTTTGGATAAACGTTCTTTTTTCACGTCTTCAGAAGTGGTGTCTTCAAGCTCAGATGCAGGTGTACCCGGACGTTTTGAGTAAACAAAACTATAGGAATGGTCGAAGTCCATGTCTTTGATAAATTGATAGGTTTCTTCAAAGTGTGCATCGGTTTCACCTGGGAAACCAATGATAAAGTCACTCGATAAATGCATGTCTGGGCGAACTTTGCGTAACTTGGCAATTTTGTCGATATAGACGTCAATGGTGTGGTTACGTTTCATGGCTTGCAACACATCATTTGAACCGCTTTGTACAGGCAAATGTAGATGCGATACCATTTGTGGTAAATCACGGTAGCACTGAATCAAGTCATCATTAAACTCAAGCGGGTGTGATGTGGTATAACGCAAACGACCAATCCCTGGGATTTCTGCAACAAGACGTAACAAGTCTGCAAAAGTACAGATATTGCCTTCGAATGTTTCACCGCGGTAACCATTCACGTTTTGACCTAATAGCGAAATCTCACGGACGCCTTTTTCGGCTAAGGTGGCAATTTCAGCTAAAACGTCATCCAGCGGACGAGAAACTTCTTCACCACGGGTGTAGGGCACCACACAGAATGAACAATATTTTGAACAACCTTCCATAATTGAAACAAAAGCCTTGTAACCTTCCACACGCGGTTCAGGTAAAAAGTCGAATTTTTCGATGTCAGGGAAAGAAATATCTACCAATTTGATTTTTTCTTTCTTGGGTTTTTCGATTTGATCAAAGTGCTGATCGAGCATTTGTGGTAAACGGTGCAAGGTTTGTGGACCGAAAATCATGTCGACATAGTTGGCACGTTTTTGAATGTTGTCGCCCTCTTGAGAGGCCACACAACCACCGACACCAATGATCAGGTCAGGGTTTTTGTCTTTCAGCTTGCGCCAACGACCCAGCTCAGAGAACACTTTTTCTTGGGCTTTTTCGCGAATCGAACAGGTATTCATCAGTAGAATATCGGCTTCTTTCGGGTCTTGGGTCAGTACATAGCCGTGTGAGTCGCCCAGTAAGTCTGCCATACGGTGACTGTCATACTCATTCATCTGACACCCTTGCGTTTCGATATACAGTTTTTTAACTGATCCATCGGTGGCTGGGGTGTGCTGTGGCTGGGTGACAGTGTTTTCTGAGGCAGCTTGGGCACCATTTGGAATGAAGGTTTGAACCGTCATGTAGGCTCCTAAGGGGGATAAATCTAGGTTTTTTGTGTCTGATCGGTATCTGTGGCGGCGAAAGCAGGGCTTGGCTAGCGACAAAAATGCTCGATCAAGCACCATTTGAAATCTACGAAAGGCGCATATTTTAGCAGGAAATCTGAATAAACTTATAGCTTTAAATCTGAAGCTAAAAAGATTGATTTGTGAAGTGAAAATACAGGAAAATTAATATTGTCTAATCATAAGGTTACATAAGAGAACAATAGAGTCTGTTATGAGTTATTAAACTAATCAAAATGATGAGACGAGACTAGGCTATACAAAGATGACAGAAGGCACACCCATGTTAAAACGATTACAGAATAAATATTATCAAGTGTTTGCGTTGGGTGTAGCTGCCTTGGGTTTATCTGCAGCGACACATGCCGCAGATGAACAATTCAATGATGCTTTACGCGCAGCCAATACGGGCAATGTCAGCTTGTTGCAAGAATATCAAAGCAGCATGCAGGGTGATGTCTTGGGCTATTACCCTGAATATTGGCTATTAAACAGTAATTTAGCGTTGCAACCAGCGGCCAATATCGTGGGCTTTGCACAGCGCTATCCTCAGTCCGCGATGGCTGAAAAATTGGCAGCAGACTATATTGAAGAAAAAGTCAAAATGGCTGACTTTACTTCCGCACAGCCAGTATTGGCGTATGTGTCTAATGCAGACCAAGCAGAAAGCTGTGCTATGGCGCAAGTCCGCGCCAAGTCGGGCGACCCTTTGGTTTTCGCCGAATATAAAGATGTTTGGCTCGCGACCAATTCACAACCTGAATCATGTACTGGGCTGGGACGCATGATGCTATCGAGCCCTCTCATGACGGAACAAGACAAGCAACAACGTCTATGGGCGCAGCTACGTGCAGGGCAGTCAGGTCAAGCGATTGCAACTGCACAAACCATCGGTATGAATTTGTCTTTGGCGCAGCTGAATAGCATTCAAGCTGATCCACTGAACTATCTATGGTCAGCACCGAAAGCATCGGCTGTAGATCAAGCATATTTAATTTATGCCATTGGCCGCTTAGCCGATAGTGATCTAAATACTGCATTGGCTTCGGTAAAGCGTGCTGCTGAGGGTACCCCTGAGTCGGTGCAAAAAGCGTTGTACCGTGCTGTGGGGTATATCGGTGGCACAACTGTCATGAAAAATAATTTTAATGTGGAGGTATTACAAGCCTTCGATCGGAGTTATGGTTTAGCACTGAGTGAAGAAGAAGCCGAAATTTATGCACGCCAAGCCATTCGCTTTGGTGCATGGGAGAGCGTGATTCGTGCTGTTGATGGTATGAGTGTGACGCAAAAACAAGAAGATCGCTGGCAATATTGGTTAGCCCGAGCTTCAGAACAACGAGGTGATGCAAAGTCAAAAGCCTTGGCGCGTGAGATCTTCAAAAAATTGTCAGTAGGTGACGATTATCATAACTTATTGGCAAAAGATCGTATTGGACAACGTTATCAGACCATTCCTGCGAATACCCAACCGAGCAATGCTGACATACAACGTTTGAATCAGGATATTCATTTTAGCCGTGCTTTTACACTGCGCAATGTCAACGCACCAGACAATTATGTCAACCGTGAGTGGAATTGGGCGGTCAGACAAGCTTATTTAAAACAAGATGATGGTTTAATTTTAGCTGCAGCAAAACGGGCAACGGAGATGGGGTGGTATGACCGAGCAATCTATGCGGCCGATCGAACAGTCAAGCAACATAACTATAGTTATCGCTATGCCATGCCACACCAAAGTTATGTGGTGAGTCACAGTCGTAATGCAGGCATAGATCCTGCATGGGCGTATGGGCTAATGCGCCAAGAAAGCCGCTTTGTCACCCATGCTCGCTCGCATGTCGGGGCAGGTGGCTTGATGCAAATCATGCCAGATACGGCAAAATTAGTCGCAAGACAAATGGGTGAAACCTATAATCCAGCCGCACTGAGTGATATGAATACCAATGTACGTTATGGCACTTTCTATCTGTCCATGATCCAAAGTCAGTTAAGCAATAATCCAGTGTTGGCGACAGCAGGTTATAATGCGGGTCCGAACCGTGCACGTCGTTGGCAGCCTGAAAATCAGGCCATTGCAGCGGATCAATACACGGAAAGTATTCCACTGACTGAAACCCGAGATTACGTCAAGCATGTGATGAGTAATGCCACGCATTATGGTGTTTTGCTTGGCCAAGGACCGCAGTCCATTACTCAGCGCATGCAAAATATTCCTTTTAAAAGTCAATAATAAAGGTCTAGACATTTTATGGTTTTGATGTCACTCCCATCAGTCTTAACGCAAAAACTACTGCAGATGATTGGTAGTAGTCTTGTTTTGGGATTTTTTACGACATCTGCTCATGCAGCACCGACGGTATTTGGTTATGTGATGGAAATTCAAATGACACCCGCCGTGTGTATGTTCGATAACCAAGGCTCGAAAAAACGGAAGTGTCTAGAGGGTTATTCACTCAATATTACGGGTTTATATCCTGAAACCACCACACGGGAGTGTCAGACCAATTCTTCTGCGGTCCTTTCTCCGCTTCAAACCAAAGTCGTGGCGAGAGTCATGCCTGATGAACATGCGCGCCGCCAGTTATGGGCAGAAATTGGCGGTTGTGTGCCGATGAATGCCAGTCAGTATTTCCGTAATGTGATTAATTATGCAGAGCGTTTAAAAATTCCTGCAGATTTGACTTCTTCTGAAAATAAAACCGCACAGCTCAATACACTGCGAGGGCAATTTCAACGTTTAAACCCAGGGCTACCTGCAAGTGGGCTACGTTTTAGCTGTCGGACACAACGACAAACCAACATTTTGACCGAAGTCAAGGTCTGTTATAAACCCAACGGTCAGTACAAAGCTTGTGCAGAGAATATTCAAGAAAACTGCCCAAGTTCCTTTGCGATCAAAGGTTCTTACTAATCTCTTTTTCTAAATTAATTTATATTTCCTATCATACTTTTGTTGGAATTCATTCTCTTTTACATGCATCTGCCAAAGTATTGGAGTACAATCTTTGCCGTTTATGATTATTAAGATTAGATAGAACAGCTATTTAATCATATCTAACGTTCCTCAAATGGAGATAAGTACATGAAGCAACCTGTTCGCGTTGCCGTTACTGGCGCAGCTGGTCAAATTGGTTACAGCCTATTATTCCGTATCGCTAGTGGCGAAATGTTAGGTAAAGACCAACCAGTTATTCTGCAATTGTTAGAAGTTCCTTTTGAGAAAGCTCAAGCTGCGCTTAAAGGCGTAATGATGGAATTAGACGACTGTGCTTTCCCATTATTGGCTGGCATGATCGGTACTGATGATCCTAAAGTTGCATTTAAAGATGCTGACTACGCGTTATTGGTTGGTTCACGTCCACGTGGTCCAGGTATGGAACGTGCTGACTTATTGAAAGTGAACGGTGAAATCTTCATTGGTCAAGGTCAAGCACTAAACGAAGTTGCTAGCCGTGACGTTAAAGTACTTGTTGTGGGTAACCCAGCAAACACCAATGCTTACATCGCAATGAAATCTGCTCCAGATCTTCCAGCGAAAAACTTCACAGCAATGTTACGTCTTGACCACAACCGTGCCTTGACTCAACTTGCTCAAAAAGCAGGTGTTGCAGTTTCTGACATCGAAGACATGACTGTTTGGGGCAACCACTCTCCAACAATGTATGCTGACTACCGTTTTGCAACTGTGAATGGCGAAAGCTTAAAAGACAAAATCAACGATGCAGCTTGGAACAAAGATGTGTTCCTTCCAACTGTTGGTAAACGTGGTGCTGCGATCATCGAAGCACGTGGTTTGTCTTCTGCTGCGTCTGCTGCAAATGCTGCAATCGACCATATGCGCGATTGGGCTCTTGGTACAAACGGCAAATGGGTAACAATGGGTATTCCTTCTGACGGTTCTTATGGTATTCCAGAAGGCGTAATGTTCGGTTTCCCTGTAACAACTGAAAATGGCGAATACAAAATCGTTGAAGGTCTTGAGATCGACGAATTCAGCCGTGAGCGTATCAACTTCACTCTGAACGAGTTAGAAGAAGAACGTGCAGCAGTTGCTGACATGGTTAAATAATTTAATCGAACTGATTAAGTTGAAAAAGCACTCCATTTCGGGGTGCTTTTTTTATACAAATGCTTTATTGAACAAAAAATAACATGCTGAGATATAGACACAACTGACTAAAAAATAAGCATACCTTAATCTGTAAAGGTATGATCAAGGGCTTGAGGAGAACAATGATGTTTGATCAACAACCGACTTTAGAACTTTTATTTGAGCAATTGGGGCTTGATGCAAGTGCGGATGCGATAAATCAGTTTATTGACACACATCAACTCACTTCAGATGTTCCATTGCATAAAGCACCTTTTTGGTCTAAAGCACAGCATGATTTTATTATCAGCAATTGGAAAAAAGATGATGAATGGTCATTGGTCGTTGACCAGTTAAACGAGCAATTACACACAGAAAATAAACTTTCGGGTTCGTGTCATTTATAATCACAAATTGAAACAACAAACCTAGTTTTAAGACTAGGTTTTTTTTAAAAATACATATAAGTTAATTCAATAATAATTGACAATAGTATTGATAAGGAGGGCGAGATGCTCAATCAACACAAACCATCCTTAGAGCTTTTATTTTCTCAACTGGGACTTGCTAATAGTGCAGCTGCCATTGAGTTATATATTCGTACGCATCAACTACCCGCTCATCAATCTTTACATGATGCAGCGTTTTGGAATCCAGCACAGCGTGCATTACTCATCAGCCATTTGGTGCAAGATGATGACTGGGCGATTATGGTCGATGAACTCAATCAACAACTGCACTTAGATGCTTATAAGCTTCAAACAGCTTAAATGAATGATCACAACTGAAAGCAACACGGTCTTTGAACTATAAAAAACGCCTGATCACAGGCGTTTTTTATTCTTTAGATGTATAACTTGGATGCCCACATTTTAGTGCAATTTACTTTGTATGAGTTTGATAAACCAATCTTCTTGATGGAAGCTGATAAAAGCGGCATGTTCACGCAGTAAAATGAAATCAAACTCTGTACTTTTTGCATATTTTCCAAGCCAGTGTCGTGCCAATGCAGATTCTTTTCTACTCACAGAGGCGTAGGCCAAAAACAGGTAAATATCACCCTGACCATAGCTGGTCAGTGGTTTTAAAATTTGCTGTGTAATCAACGCAAAGCGATCTTCTTTGGTGATTTCAAAGTACAGCATATATGCCTTAGCAAGATGCAAAGACAAATTGAGGTACAAAGACAGAGGCATTTCCTCAAACTCAATTCGACCTTGCTCAAGTAATACCACCGCTTCTTGTAAGAAGTGGACTTGCTCTTGGCGCAGTTGGCTCAGTGTGACTAACTGTAAGCGCAAATCAGCACGCTCAAGTGCTAATTCAGGGCTATTGCCTTGTAAGTAGAGTTGGTCTGTTTCACCAATACGCTGAATAATGTGTTGACTGTTGGCACGCATCGGTTACATCCTCCTCAATGAATGTTCAGTATATGAGGATGCTTTTTACAATTTAAAGTCTTATTGCCTGAATCACAGAATTGTACTGTCACTACGTAACCATGCGGTAATTGATAAACGCTGATGTTTGGCTTTTAAAACCTCATGTAGCAAGTCACTTTGAAACAGTGCGATACGATTTGGTTTGGGTTGCAGTACATGCCAAATGTTATTTTTATCTTGTAGATGAAGCTCACCTCCCCAGCTGTCTTGCCAGTCTTCATGTAAGTAGTAAACTGCAGAAATCATACGACCATTTTTACCTTGAGGATTATCACGGTGTAGTGCATAAAACTCGCCGGCGTTATAGCAAGCAAAATGCGCTTCGACGTCCCGAATACCAAGATAAAAAGCACGGTTGAGCTCATGACCTAAGCTAAAAAGGGACTGTACATGTCGATTGGAAATGTGGAGTTCGGGATGTAACCATAAAATGTGATCACTACGGATCTTACTGATGACACCGTTTTGAATAGCGGCTTCACGAAAGCGGTTTAAGTTCGAAGTGCATTCTTCAATGAGTTGATGTACATAGTCATCAGAGTAGGCGTCATCAATGATGGCAAAACCATGTTGATCTAAATCATCTAGGATTTGATCAACATTCCAAGACTTTGGGAGAAGAACTGCTTCCATAACATAAAACCTAAAAGACAAAGAAAAGCCGCTGTTATTCTAGTGTAAGAAAGCTGTCTGAACGAAACTATTTTTCATGCTAAAATACTCATTGATTTTAGGAATAATACAAACATGAATTACCGTCACCATTTCCATGCAGGCAACTTTGCCGATGTCATGAAGCATGTTCTTTTGCTTCAGATTTTGACTCGCCTCAATCAAAAAGATAAACCGTATCGTTATATTGATACGCATGGCGGTGCTGGTAAATATGATTTATCGACTTCAGAAGCACAAAAGTCAGGTGAGTTTTTAAATGGCATCCATCGTTTAGTGAAACTAGATGATTCAATCAAGCGTAATGCGCCTGAAGGCGTTCAGCAGTATTTAAAAATTGTTGAAAAAATGCGTGAAGGTTCAGGTAAAGGTGCCTATCCTGGTTCGCCGTGGTTTGCATTAGAAGGCATGCGTGAAATCGACAAAGCCACTATTTTTGAAATGCAGCGTGATGTATTCCAACAGTTGTATTACAACGTTCGTGATAAACGCGCGGGTTTGCATGAGCGCGATGCGTATGAAGGCTTACTCGGTGTCATTCCGCCTAAAGAAAAACGCGGTTTGGTGATGATTGACCCACCTTATGAAGTTGAACGTAAAGACTTTCCACAGTTAGTGGACCTGATTGCAGCAGCACATAAAAAATGGTCAACAGGGGTCTTTGCGATTTGGTATCCGATTAAAGACCGCGCGATGATTGAACGTTTTGAAAAGAAAATGATTAAAACGGGTATTCGTCGTCAGTTGATTTGTGAAGTATGTGTTTGGCCAGATGACACTCCAGTGGGCTTAAACGGCTGTGGTCTATTGGTGATTAACCCGCCTTGGAAGTTTTCCGAAGATGCCGATGAGGCGTTACAGTGGTTATTCCCGCATTTACGTATGAGTGAAAATGGTGGTCATGCTGCTGTTCGTTGGTTAGTTGGCGAATAAAGACAGACTTAAAGAGAAAAAGGCTACATTAGGATCGACAGAAAATGACAAATATAAATAAACCTGAAAGCGAATCTACTCCACGCAGTGTTCCCAGCTTTGATGGGATCACTTTCGAGGTGGAAGAAGAAGAGCATACACAGGAAGGTCAAAAAGTAAAACGTCGAGGTATTTATTTGTGGCCGAACCTGATTACAACGGCAGCGTTGTTGTCAGGCTTTTATTCCATTATCGCTAGTATGAATGGTAATTTCCAACAAGCGATTTATGCTATTTTCTTAGCAGCATTGTTGGATGGCCTAGACGGCCGTGTGGCACGTGCAATCGGTGCGCAGAGTGCTTTTGGTGAGCAGTATGACTCTTTGTCTGATTTACTTGCCTTTGGTGTTGCGCCAGCGATTTTAATGTATAGCTGGAGTTTGGATTCGCTGGGTCGTATCGGTCTAGCGTGCTGTTTTGTCTATACCGCATGTGCTGCGTTCCGTTTAGCGCGTTTTAATGTGCAAATTGGTGTAGTCGATAAGCGTTACTTTATTGGTGTGGCTAGTCCGCTTGCAGCCATTATCATTATTTCATTGGTTTGGGTCGGGCTCGATTTTCCTGAAATTTTTGATATTCGTGAGCGCGGTATCCAAGCAATCAGCGCTGTAGTGATTGTTTCTGTTGGTCTATTGATGATTTCGAATATTAAGTATTATTCATTTAAAACAGTAGATCGCAAGCGCGTTCCATTTTTTGTTCTGCCGATTGCAGTCTTTATTTTTGCAGCAATGACCTACAATATTCCTGTGGGTATTTTGGTGATTTCCTTGATTTATGCGTTATCTGGATTTGTTACGACATTTTTAGCACGAAGCCAACAAAACCCATGATGAGTTAATAATATGTAGAAGGAGTGCGATATGTGGTTGTTCCAAGATTTTCTCGATCAGTCTAAACAACTTAATCAAACTCCTTCACGGTCTTTGCCTGCCTACCATCCGCCCAATAAGAAATACAAAATCATTCATCAGGCTGTAACCATTCCTAACCTTCCTGCACCATTACATTACTTAAATTTTTTGAGTATGATCGGGCAGCCCAACACGCCTATGCTTCGGAATAACAGTGCGATTCGAACCACAGCACTAGACACAGCAACGGTTCTAGCCAGTAGCAGTCCGCATATGGCAGGTCAACTGAGTCGCTATTCTATTTCTGCTGAATGTGCTTTTGAAAAACAACAATTTAAATTTGCAAACAAAGAACACGTTATAGGTGCATTTCCTAAATTTCAGATTCAACGAAAAGATAGTGAACTAAGCTTTGAGATAGAAGTTATCACCACACCCTTGATTTCTCATTTTACCAAGTTACGTTTTGGCTTAGCTGAACATTGGTCGGTGATGTGTCAGTGTCATGGCGAGGTAAAATACAAAGGACAACACTATGACATAGATCAACTCGGCGCATTTGAATATGGGCGCAGTGTTGACTTTAGTTATGTCCCTTTAGCTTTTTTTACATATCAAATCATTAATCTAGCAGATCAACGTCAGCTCTTATTAGAGCAAATTCGGGATTCATTTAATCGAGTCGTTCAGTCACGGATTTATTTACGTGATTTAAAAAAGCAGCAGACTTCCATGTTTGACCAAATGGTACGCTTTCAAGTTCATCGTGTTTATCCTGCTGTGAAAACGCCAAATGGGCAAAAAATGTATTTACCACGAGAGTTTGAATGGTGTTATCAAGGTGAGCAGGGATATCGGATACATATTTGCGCACAGAGCCGTGGAGACTTTAAGTTTGGCTTAGCAGCAGGTTATGTAGGAAGCTTTAAATATCAAGTCAAAATTGATAACTATGAGGAAAATGGTGAAAGTGGCTACTGTGAATATGTCGACTGTCGTGCTTTAAAGTGGCAAGAACATAACTCACAAGAAAAAATACGCAATGAAATTGGAGAAATTGTTCCCTTTTCACTCAAGAAATAAGAAAAAAGTAATATTTTGCCGAATAAATAAACAAGTAGAAGTTTTTTTATAAATAATTGAGAGAAGGGGGTTGCAAGGGGATAGAAATGCTGTAGAATGCACATCCATCGGCGGTGATGAAGATTAAAACTTCTGATAAAACAGCAACTTAGTTAAAATTGATTGAGTTGGGTTTTAGAAAGAGAGTTTAAATTAATTTAAATTACCAGTTGACTTTTAAGAGATTGAGAGTAATATAGCCGACCTAGCTTGATGGTGACGAACCATTGAGAAGATCATTAAGAGATTATGAAGAACAACTTGTGTGGATTTTTACTGATTGATCGATCGAAAATATTTCATTGATTGATGGTAGAAATTACTCGAAGTTTATTTGAGCGAATTTTTAGTCAGAAAAT